>DAISJF010000256.1:0-3927 GCA_036821625.1 Rhodanobacteraceae bacterium | reverse complement strand
AGCCGGGTGCGATCGTGGCGAGCTTGGCGATCTCGGTCTTGTTGTAGCCCTTGATAGGGTCGCGCAGCTCGACCTTGGTCCACTGCGCTTTGGCCAGGCCGGTTTCGAGCGCAACGATATTCTTCGCCGTGTCGGCCGCGTGCGGATCGCCGGCCATTCCGAGGATCTTCTCCAGGAACGCCTGGTACTGCGTGCGGATGCCCTTGAGCTTGGCATCGTCGTCCTTGATGTAGTAATCGCGATCGGGCAGGCCAAGGCCGCTCTGCTGCAGATCCGCGATGTATTTCGTCGCGTCCTTGTTGTCCTGGTGCACGACAATGTTGAACGGCAGCGTCGGCGCCGGCCCGAACGTGCCGGGCTGCGTGATCGTGCGACCGAGCTCGCCCATCAGCACGGCGATGTCCTTCGCGTTCTTCGCGGCATCGATGCGCGCGAACGTGGCCTCGAGCGGCTTGATGCCGGCGGCATCGGCGGCGCTCTCGTCGACGAAGCTCGCGTAGAAGTCGCCGACCTTGCGCTGGTCGACGTCGAGCTTCGACGCATCGGCTTTCGTCGCATCCTCGATGATCGTGCGCAGATTCGCCTGCGCATCGTCGGCGAGCTTGCTGAACACGCCGTACGACGGCTTGTCGGCCGGAATTTCGGTCGAGTCGAGCCAGTTGCCGTTGACGTAGCGGTAGAAGTCGTCCTGCGGACGCGTCGCCTTGTCCACGGGCCGATCGATGCCGGAAGTCAGTGCCGGCGCGGTCGCTGCCGTCTTCGCTTCCGGCGCCGCGGGGGCCGATGCGCTGCCCGATTGATCCGGCCCCGAGCATGCCGTGAGGACGGCGACGCCCAACAACATCGTCATGCAAGCTTTCATGGCAACCCCGCGATCGCGTGAATGAATTCCGGCCGGCAACGCTAGCAGCGAAGCCGCGCGGCACATGCGCCATAAGTACCGGTTGCGCCGAACCGAACAGGCCGGCACGGCATTCAACGGTGCAGCTACTCGGGACGCGCCGAAAACGGCTACATCAGGTTCCGGCCGTGGAACAGCTCTTCGATCTCGCGCTTGACCAGGCTCTCGATGCGCTTGCGATCCTTGAACGAAAGATCGTCCGCCTGCGCGTCGAACAGGTACGTGTTGAGATCGAAGTCCTTCACGTGCATCTTGGTGTGGAAGATGTTTTCCTGATACACGTTCACGTCGAACATCTCGTACTTCTGCTGGATGTGCTTGGCGAGATATTCCTGGATCGAGTTGATCCGGTGATCGATGTAGTGCTTGCGCCCCTTCACGTCGCGCGTGAAGCCGCGCACGCGGTAGTCCATGATCACGATGTCGGACTCGAAGCTGTCGATCAGGTAGTTCAACGCCTTCAGCGGCGAGATCACGCCGCAGGTCGCGACGTCGATGTCGGCGCGGAACGTCGCGATGCCATTGTGCGGATGCGTCTCCGGATAGGTGTGCACCGTGATGTGGCTCTTGTCCAGGTGCGCGACCATCGCCTCGGAGATCACATCCCTGCCGAGCTTCTCGACGATCGGGTGCTCGGAGATCAGGATCGTGACCGAGGCGCCCTGCGGGTCGTAGTCCTGACGGGCGATGTTGAGGATGTTCGCGCCGATGATGTCGGCGACGTCGGTCAGGATCTTGGTCAGGCGGTCCGAG
This sequence comes from Rhodanobacteraceae bacterium, assembly GCA_036821625.1. Classification (GTDB taxonomy): domain Bacteria; phylum Pseudomonadota; class Gammaproteobacteria; order Xanthomonadales; family Rhodanobacteraceae; genus Dokdonella_A. The sequence goes on along the minus strand of DAISJF010000256.1, from coordinate 2,273 downwards.
TCGTACTGCTCGTCGATGTACTCGATGTAGCGCTGGCGCTGGTCCTCGGAGACCGCGTAGCAGATGTCGTAGATGTTGAAGCTGAGCGCCTTGGTCAGATTGTTGAAACCCTGGAGCTGCAGCCGAGGAAGGGGCTTGACCACTGCCGATGACCTCTTGAGCCGACCGACCGAGCGAAGGGCGCGGATTATGGGCCAACTGGGTTGCCGATGAAACCTTGCGCCCGGATCGGGCCGGCCGATGCGCGTCCGGCCCCACGCGTGAAGGAATTTGCAATAAGATGTGAAAACGCCGGGTTGGGGGGCGGGTTCGTTAACGCGTGGCGCGTCCCGCGTTCCGCATCCCCTTCTGGCGGCCGTGCCCGGAGCCTGGAGGGTTTTCGTGGAAGCGCAAGCGAAGATCGCCGATTTCCGCTATTCGTTGCAGCGCGCCGTCAACAAGGTGCAGGCGCCACCGATGCTGGTGCCCGACCGGGCGGCGATGGAACGGTTCCTCGGTGCCTGCCACCGGCGCCGCTACCCGAGCAAGACCGCGATCATCCGGCCCGGCGACTCGGCCAACATCCTCTATTACGTCATCGACGGTTCGTTGACGGTCTCGTCGGAGGACGAGGAAGGTCGCGAGCTGATCCTCGCCTATCTCAACCGCGGAGAATTCATCGGCGAGATGGGCCTCTTCGTCGAAACGCCGCGTCGCGAAGTCATGGTGCGCACACGCACGCCGTGCGAGCTCGCCGAGATCGGCTACGAGCGCATGTTCAACCTGTTCGAAGGACCGCTGCGCGAGGAATGCCCGAAGATCCTGTTCGCGATCGGCTCGCAGCTCACCAATCGTCTCCTGCACACGAGCCGCAAGGTCAGCCGCCTTGCCTTCATGGACGTGACCGGCCGCGTCGCGAAGACGCTGATCGACCTCACCGACGAGCCCGATGCGATGACGCATCCGCACGGCACGCAGATCCGCATTTCGCGCCAGGAAATCAGCCGCATCGTCGGCTGCTCGCGCGAGATGGTCGGCCGCGTGCTCAAGCAGCTCGAAGAGCAGGGCATGATCACGGTGTCGGGCAAGACGATCGTCGTGCTCGGCACGCGCGGGGCCTGACGCGCCCGGCGCTAGAGAACTCTGAGCCGCGCGTTCGCGCGGCGCGCCTGCCGCGGCGTCTTCTTCTGCAGCCGTCCTTTCTGCGGCGAATAGATCATGTAGACGTCCGCGCGCCGGTAGTGGCTTCCCGTCCGCGGCGCCGGCTGATGCACGAATCCTCCGTTCTCGTAGAGCCGCAGCGCCGGCAGCAGGCGCTTGCTCGATTCCAGGAACAGAGTCTTGCCGCCGAGGCGTTCGAACTCGGCGATCGCCGCGTCGAGCAGCTTGCGCCCCGCGCCGAGTCCGCGAAAGCCGGTTTCGACCGCCATCTTCGACAGCTCGTACGCGCCCGGCGCTTCGTTGAGCAGCGCGCACGTGCCGATCACTTCGCCATCGAGCAGCGCAAAAAGAATCGCGCCGCCGCGATCGATCACGTGCTCCTGCGGCCGCGACAGCATCTCGCGATCGACCGGCTCGACCGCGAACCAGCGTTCGAGCCATTCCGTGTTGATGCGATCGAAGTGCACGGCCCACTCGGGCCGGTAGGGTCGTATCTCGACCTCTGCGCCGAGCACGCGATCGCGCTCGGCGGCGATCTCCGCGGCGAGTCGCCCGCTCGCGATGTCGCTCTCGAAGCTCGCGAGCGCGTCGATCAGCGAGCCCTTTCCGCGCAATGCGGCCGCGCGCGCGCCGCGCCGGATCGCGCACCACACCGGGCCTAGCCGATCGAGCTTGCGCTCGGCTTCGGCGGTGAGCTCCAGCATCCCGCGACGCGCGTCGGCCTTGTCGGCGCGGCGCGTGATCCAGCCGTTCCTGCGCAGCTTCGCGGCCAGCTGACTGACTGCCGAGTGCGTCTGTCCGATCGCCGGCGCGATCTCGGTGACCGTCGCCGGGCCCTTCACGTGCAGATAGCGCAGCACCGGAAACCAGTGTGCGTCGATGTCGACCCCGGCCTCGCGGTAGGCGACATTGGCTGCGGCGTAGAGGCTTTCGCTGATGGCCTTGAGCCGGCTGCCGAGCGCGAGCTCGGCCTGGGAGTGCAGAAACATGGCGGGCCCAACCCCGTAAGTCATTACGTAAGTGCTAACGTAATTGAGTGGCCGGCGAGACGCAAGCATCCATTTCGCCTCTCCCGCTTTGCGGGAGAGGCCGCCCGCAGGGCGGGTGAGGGGAAAGCGGAGTGAAGCGTCTGG
>DAISJF010000255.1:0-3930 GCA_036821625.1 Rhodanobacteraceae bacterium | reverse complement strand
GAGCGTCGTGCCAGCCTTCACCCCTGCGGGGCGTCCCACCTCGAACTCCGACTCGACCTTGATCGGGTTCCCGTCGGGGGCCGTGATCTCGTTGCCGTCCGAGTCGAGAAGCTCCAGCATCTGCGCGCCGTCGTGCTCGAACTGCGACAGCAACGGCAGCTTCTCGAGCTGATCCGGCGTCTCGGGCCGGCCATTCTCGTCGAGAAACTTCGGATTCGCCGCGAGCAGCACGCGCGACCGGCCGAACGTACGTGATACGAGCGCCGCGTCGGTGTCGAGCCGCGTACGCACGCGGATCGCGATGTCGAAGCCTTCGTTGATCACGTCGACGCGCCGATCGGTCGCGACGAGACGGATCTGCACCTTCGGATGATTCGCAAGAAAATCCGGCAGCGCGTGCGCGAGCACGGTCTGCGCGAGCGAGATCGGGCAGCTGACACGCACGATGCCGCGCGGCTCCGCGCGCAATTCGTCGACGGCATCCTGCGCGGCCTGCGCTTCCTCGAGCATCGCGCGGCAGTGCGCATGAAAGCGCTCGCCGACTTCGGTGACCGCGAAGCGCCGGGTCGTTCGCTGCAGCAGGCGGACGCCGAGGCGATCCTCGAGCAACGCGACGCGCTTGCTGAGCCGCGATTTCGGCACGCCGAGCGCGCGTGAGGCCGCGGAGAACCCGCCGTGCTCGACCACGGCGGCGAAGAAACGCAGGTCGTTGAGGTCCGCCAGCGCGCCTTCCGCAAAAGCCATGATTGTTCTCCTGGACGAACGATCTATCCGATTATTGCGGACTACCGGTTCTATTGTCCACGCATTAGCTTGTTTTGCACGCCGGAACCGCCGGCCCGAACCTGAGGCTCCGCCATGAAACTCCTGCACATCGATTCGAGCGCCCTGGGCACGAACTCGGTATCCCGAGGGCTCTCCGCCGCCATCGTCGACGCGTGGAAGCGCCGCGAGCCCGGCCTCGAAGTGGTCTACCGCGATCTCGCCGCCGAACCGCTGCCGCACTGGCTTCCGGTCGCCGACGCCGCATCCGCTTCGGCCGGCGATCCGCTCGCCGAGCTCCTGGCGGCCGACGTCATCGTGATCGGCGCGCCGATGTACAACTTCGGCATACCGAGCCAGCTCAAGGCCTGGATCGACCGCATCGTCATCGCGGGCAAGACGTTCCGTTACACGGCGAGCGGCCCCGAGGGTCTCGCCGGCGGCCGCAAGATCATCGTCGCCTCGACACGCGGCGGGTTCTACGGCGCAGACAGCGGCCGCGAGGATTTCGATTTCCAGGAAAACTACCTGCGTCACGTGTTCGGCTTCATCGGCATCACGGACATCGAGTTCGTGCGCGCCGAAGGGCTCGGAGTCGGACCCGAACAGCGCGCGAAGGCCATCGACGAAGCGCACGCCGAGATCCACACGCGTCTGCCGATCGCTGCGTAAGCACGAACACGCACGCGGCTGCGATCGGAACGTCGCAGCCGCGCTTGCCGGGTCCGGAACGCGCGCGTATCGTCGTTCGCGCATGGATTTCGTTCAGGCCGGGCCGGAGCTCGCCAACCAGTACACCGACGATCGCATCCTGCGCGCACATCTCGCGCGCGCGCTGCCCGCCTCCGTGCTTTCGGCGATCGAACCGGATCTCGAAGCACTCGGCGCGCACGCGGCGCAAGCCTGGCGCGACGCGCGGGCGCGCGCGTCGACCGAGCCGTCGCTGACGCAATGGGACGCGTGGGGCGAGCGCGTCGACCGCATCGAGATCACGCCGGCCTGGCGCGAAGGCGCGGCGATGACGACGCGCTACGGTTTCGTCGCTGCGGGCCACGATGAGCGCTTCGCCGAATTCGCGCGCATCGATCAGTTCGCGCGCGTCTATCTCCATCACGTCGCGAGCGAGTTCTACACCTGCCCGCTCGCGATGAGCGACGGCGCCGCGACGGCATTGAAAGCGTCAGGCAATCGCGCGCTGATCGAGCGCGCGGTACCGCATCTGCTCGCACGCGATCCGGACGCGCTGTGGTTGTCGGGCCAGTGGATGACGGAAACCGCGGGCGGTTCCGACGTCGGCCCGACCGAGACGATCGCACGGCGCGACAGCGACGGCCGCTGGCGGCTCGACGGACGCAAATGGTTCACCTCGGCCATCGTCGGCGAGATGGCGCTGACGCTCGCGCGGCCCGAGGGCGCGGGCGATGGCGCGGAAGCGCTCGCGTTGTTCTATGTCGAAACGCGCTCCGCCGACGGCCGCTGGAACGGCATCCGCATCGATCGGCTCAAGGACAAGCTCGGCACGCGCGAGCTGCCGACCGCGGAAATCCATCTCGAGAATACGCTCGCCGAGCCCGTCGGCGAGCTCGCGCACGGCGTGCGGATGATCGCACCCGTGCTCAACATCACGCGCACGTGGAACACGATCTGCGCGCTCGCGACGATGCGGCGCTGCCTCGCGCTCGCGACCGACTTTGCGCGGCGACGCCATGCGTTCGGCCGTCCATTGATCGAGCAGCCGCTGCACGCGGCGACGCTCGCCTCGATGCACGCGGAGTTCGTCGCTGCGTTCGAGCTCGGCTTCTTCGTCGCCGGGCTGCTCGGTCGTGCGCAAGCCGGCGTTGCCGGTGACGACGAGCGCACGCTGCTGCGCGTGCTGACGCCGCTCGCCAAACTGTGGACCGGCAAGCTCGCCGTGCGCATCGCGTCCGAGACCTGCGAGGCATTCGGCGGCGCCGGCTACATCGAGAACACGGGCATTCCGCTGCTGCTGCGCGATGCGCAGGTATATCCGATCTGGGAAGGCACGACGAACGTGCTCGCGCTCGATGCGCTGCGCGTGCTCGCGAAGTCGGGCATCGATCCGTTGCGACGCGCGATCGGCGAATTGCTGCGGGAATCCGACGCGCATTCTGCCGCGATCGACGCGGCGCTCGCGGCCGCCGCGCACTGGTTTCACGAACGAAGCGCGGACGAGGTTTCGCTCGCCGCCGGCGCGCGCGGGGGCGCGCTGACGCTCGCGCGCACGTTCGCTGCGGCTCTGCTTTCTCGCGCGGGCCATCGCGACGACCGCGCCGCAGCCGCCGCGCTCGCGCTCTTCCTGCGGCATGGGCTCGCGAGACTTTCCACGCACGATACAGCGCACGCGCGCACATTGCTGCAGTGAGCCTCAACGGCGGCGATCAATCCCCGTAGAATGCGCGCACCCCGCGCGCCCGCGCGGTTTCGCCCGGACTCTCCGCATGCAACACCTCACCATCGTCACCACCGGCGGCACGATCGACAAGATCTACTTCGACGACAAGTCCGAGTTCCAGATCGGCGACCCGCAGATCGGCGATATCCTGACCGCGCTCGGCGTCGCATTTACGTTCGAAGTCGTGCCGGTGATGCGCAAGGACAGCCTGCACATGGACGACGATGATCGCGCGCAGATCCGCGCCGCGATCGAAAGCCAGCCGCACCGCCACGTGCTGGTCACGCACGGCACCGACACGATGGTGGAGACGGCGCGCGCGCTGGTCGGCATCGCCGGCAAGGTGATCGTGCTGACCGGCGCGCTGAATCCGGCGCTGTTTCGCGGCTCGGATGCGGTGTTCAACGTCGGCTGTGCGGTCGGAGCCGTGCAGGCGCTGCCGGATGGCGTCTATATCGCGATGAATGGGCGGCTCTGGGATCCGGCGCGCGTCAAGAAGAATGTGGCGGCGAATCGGTTTGAGGAGGCCTAAGCGCCCGGAGGACTTCACGGGATGGCGCCCTTACCGACATAGCATCGGGTCATCGGCCGATCTGCCTTCTCCGAGGGAGCAGCGCGCCTCGTTGGATCGCAGCGCGGCTTCCTTTCGAATTCCGTGACCGCACGCTTCAGCGTCGTGCAGCAATCTCCCACCCTTGGCCAGACGGCGCCGACTGTCCGGTTTCTTCGGCGATTCCGTAACCCTCCGACACAGC
>DAISJF010000254.1:0-3941 GCA_036821625.1 Rhodanobacteraceae bacterium | reverse complement strand
CCGCGGGTCTCGGCGCGAAGATCCGGCTGCGCGCCGACGGTCCGGACGAGGAAGCCGCGATGGCGGCAATGGTCGATCTTTTCGAACGGAAGTTCGACGAAGGGCAATAGCTCTTTCGCTTTCCCCCTCTCCCGCAGGCGGGAGAGGATCGCTATTCCCCCTCTCCCGCGAAAGCGGGAGAGGGCCGGGGTGAGGGTTCTTTCGCGAGCGACGCATTCGTACTAGCGCTCCTGCAAAGTTGAACCAAGATCACCCTCACCCTAACCCTCTCCCGCGAGCGGGAGAGGGGAAATAACATGGCAGCCACCGCAGCGAGGCAGGGCAGGCAACGTGCGATTCAAGCTCACAGGCAACGGTGCCGCGCGCGGAATGGCGCTCGGTCGCGCACGCCTGCAGCAGCCCAGCCGTTACCTGATCGACGAACGTCCTCTGGCCGCCGAGGACATCGATGCCGAGCTCGCGCGCCTCAACCGCGCGCTCACGATGGCGCGCGCGGAGCTCGCCGTACTGCGTGAAAAGCTGCACGGCATGCTGGCCAGCGAGGTCGGCGATTTCATCGACGCGCACAGCCTCATCCTCGCCGATCGCGAGCTCAACTCGGGCCTCGCCGACCTCGTGCGGGTCGGCCGGTATCGCGCGAGCGCCGCGCTCAAGATGCAGCGCGATCGGCTTGTCGCGGTGTTCGAAGCCATGGACGATCCGTACCTGCGCAGCCGCAAGGAAGACATCGACCACGTGATCGGCCGCGTGCAGGCGGCGCTTGCGCGCGAATCGAGCGCCGAGGAGCGCAAGCTCGCCGCGCGCGTCGGCGAGGTGCTGGTCAGCGACACGGTCGCGCCGTCCGAGCTGGTGCCGCTCGCCGAGCACGGCGTGCTCGGCGTCGTGCTCACCTCCGGCAGCCCGCTCTCGCACAGCGCGATCCTGGCGCGCTCACTGCGCCTGCCGATGGTCGTCGCCGCGCACGAGGCGCTCGCGCACATCCAGGACGACGATCTGATCCTGATCGACGGCGAGCACGGCGAAGTGATCGTGCATCCGACGGCGCAGGACATCGCGAGCTACCGCGCCTGGCAGCGCGACGTCGTCCAGCGCGGCAAGCGTCTCGCATTGCTGCGCGACGTGGATACGCGCACGCGCGACGGCGTCGCGATCCAGCTCTACGCGAACGCGGAGCTGCCCGCGGACATCGCCCAGGCGCGCGCATGCGGAGCCGCCGGGATCGGGCTCTATCGCACGGAGTTCCTTTTCCTGCAGCGCAAGGAAGTGCCGAACGAGGAGGAGCAGTTCCTCGCCTACCGCGATCTCGTGCTCGGCATGGGCGGCCTGCCGGTCACGATCCGCACGCTCGATCTCGGCGCCGACAAGGCCGACTCGAGCGGGCTCGTGCTCGACGACGAGGACAACCCGGCGCTCGGCGTGCGCGGTGTGCGTCTGTCGCTGCGGCGACCGCAGCTCCTGATCATGCAGCTGCGCGCGATGCTGCGCGCGTCGAGCTTCGGCCCCGTGCGCGTGCTCGTGCCGATGGTCGCGACTCTCGAGGAGATCTCCAGCGTGCGCCACCTCGTCAACGAGTGTGCGCGCGATCTGCGCTCGGCGGGCTACGAAATCCCCGACCACGTCGAGCTCGGCGCGATGATCGAAGTGCCGGCCGCCGCGATCGCGCTGCCCGGCATGATCAAGAAGCTCGACTTCGTCGCGATCGGCACCAACGATCTGGTTCAGTACACGCTCGCGGTCGACCGCAACAACGACCAGCTCGCCAACCTCTACGATCCGCTGCATCCGGCCGTGCTGAAACTGCTCGCGCAGACGATCGCGACCGCGACGCGCGCCGGAAAGCGTGTTTCGCTGTGCGGCGAGATGGCCGGCGATACGCGCTACACCGGCCTGCTCCTCGCGCTCGGCCTGACCGAATTCAGCATGCATCCCGGCCTCTTGCTCGAAGTACGCGAGCTGGTCAACACATGCAATCGCTCGCAGCTGCTCGGCGAAGCAAAAACCCTGCTCCGCGCGATGACCCGGGAAGGAATCCTGCACGTACTCGATCGGCTGAAGTCGTGTTCCGTCCCATCCACGCAGAATACGGCTCCGGCATAGAACGCGCTTCCGGCGTTTGCGATACTCCGAGAGTCGCCGGCATGTCGCGCAGGCGCAGCAGACCTGATCGCTTCGACAGCATGACCGAGACCGCCTGCGCGCCGGATTCCTGCGCTGAAGCTAGGGCACTTCGGGCGATCCGCTGCCGAGCGGCTCGGCGAAGCCGAGTCCGTGCACGATGTAGCCGAGCTGGCGATCGTCGCGCGACTCCAGGATGTTGTCGCTGATCAGGCGGACCGCGACGAGCTGGCCCGCGGCGAGCGGGCAGTTTGCCGCGGGCAGCCACCAGCGTTCGCGGCGGCTGACGTCCTGGCGGAACGCGCCAAGACGGCAGGAACCGATCGATGCGGTCACGCCGACTTCGTCCGTGTGCCGATACCCCTTCAGCGCCGGGAGGTAGATGTCGACATAGAACTCGCGCTCGCCCTGGTAGCGCAGCAGCACTTCGACATCGGTCGTCGCCCAGCGCCAGCCGTCGCCCTCGCGGTTCTGGAAACCGAACAGGTATGGATATTCGTCATGGTGGAAATCGACGCGACCGAGCACCGCGGCCGGATCGATCTGCACGCCAGCGAACGGATTGCTCGCGTGCGTTGCATCGAGCTCGACGAGATCGAGCTCGGCGGACTTCGCCAGCTCGCGGTGCGAAAAGCGGTCGAGCCAGTATTGCGCAGCACCCGCCTTCTGCGTCTGCAGATCGAGCGCGAGATACACCGGCGACTCTGCGGCGAGGTCCGCCGACGTCTTCGTCGCGAGATTGCCGAACCTTCGTCCCGAATAGAGCGCGAGGATCGGCGCCGAATACCAACCCATGCCGTAGATCTCGGCGTTCTTCGGCAACTGGCCGAGCGCCGCGAGATCCCGCTCCAGCGACGTGCGCGAGCCGAAATCCGCCGCATCGTCCGCGCCCAGGTTCGACCAGAACAACGGAACCTGCAATCCCGCCAGCGCCACGCACGCGATCAGCGCTGCGCGCGTTCGAAGCACGGCGGATTCGGTTGTCGTCGCGTGTCGCCAGCGACGCCACGACCCGGCCAGCATCACGACGGCGACGATCTCGAGCACCAGCACCGCGTTGAAGATGCGGCGGTACCAGGCTTTTTCCGTTGGCGTGAAGCCGAGCCACCAGCAGAAATAGATCGCTGCGAAAAACGACAGCGCGAGCACGCCCGCGCGCGCGTGACGCGACGAAAGCCAACGCCGGCCGACGAGCGCAAGCAGTATCGGCGCGCCGATCCACGCCGGAAGCAGCGCAACCGGGAGACCCAGGTTGTCGGCGAGCACCTGCGAGTGGACCAGGAGCTTAGTGCCGGCTCCCCGCGTGTCCTTGAAGCCTTCGGCGGTCCCGGCCTGCATGTGTATCGCACGAATCTCGTCATGCAGCCAGGCGTGCCATCGGACGACGTCGCCGACCGCGGCGACATGCGCGATCTCGTACACGAACACGGGCAGCACAATGCCGGCGGCGAACGCGAGGAGACCGAGGATCACCGACGCACCCTGCGATCTTCGCGATGCGAGCGACACGACGACCATCGGCAGGATCGCGACGAGGCCAATGGCCAGCACGGTCTTGGTGAGCACCGCCATGCCGACCAGGAGACCGGCGAGAAGCAGGCGTGTCGCGCCCGGCGATTCATCGTCGCCGCAGCAAAGGGTCAGGATCGCGGCGAGCCACCAGCAGAGCGCCGGCACCTCGCCGTAGCCGTTCATCGCCACCTCCTGGATGCCGGGAATCCAGAGGCACGCGGCGACGGCCGCGACGCCCCAGCGCCATGACGTCCAGCGTGCGACGAGCATCGAGACGACCGCGGCGAGCGCCAGCACGTACAGGAGATTCGTCA
>DAISJF010000253.1:0-3981 GCA_036821625.1 Rhodanobacteraceae bacterium | reverse complement strand
GCCACGGCCGACATTCCCCTCTCCCGCTTGCGGGAGAGGGCAGGGTGAGGGCAGCCTGGGTTCACACTCCCATGCCGACCGGCCTCAAACGCTCCACTCCGATGGCCCTCACCCCAGCCCTCTCCCGCATTCGCGGGAGAGGGGGAAATGCGGTCCGCGTGCTGTTGCTCGCCGACACACACGGCAGCCTCGACGCGCGCATTGCCGCGCTCGCGCGCGAATGCGATATCGCCGTTCATGCCGGCGATGTCGGCAACGCCGCTGTCATCGATGCGCTCGTGCAAGCGGGTGCGCGCGTGATCGCGGTGCGCGGCAACAACGACGTGCCATCCAAATGGCCGCGCGGCGAGCGACACGCGCTGGATGCGCTTGAAGAAATAGCGGAGATCGAGCTTCCCGGCGGCACGCTGATCGCGACGCATGGCGATCGCTACGCGCCGGCGAAGCGTCACGCGCGGCTGCGCGCCGGATTTTCCGCGGCGCGTGCGGTCGTGTATGGGCACAGCCATCGCCTCGTGATCGACGATGCGGAGTCGCCGTGGATCCTGAATCCCGGCGCGGCCGGACGCGCGCGGACTTACGGCGGGCCGAGCTGCCTCGTGCTCGAAGCGAGCGAATACGCATGGCGCGTGGAAGCGCAACGATTCTCGCGAACCTGATTTCGCGCGAGTCGTGACACGTGCGCCTGCAGAGCCAGCGCCGATCGGGCGTGCACTCAGCGTCCGCTGAAACTCGCCTTGCGCCGCTCCAGAAACGCGCGCGTGCCTTCGCGCATGTCTTCGGTCGCGAAGCATGTCGCGAAAGTCTGCGCTTCGTAGTCGAGACCCTGATCGAGCGCGCACTCGCCGCCTTCGAGCACGGCATCGAGAATGCCGGCGAGCGCGATCGGCGCCGATGCCGCGAGCTGGTCGGCGATCGCGGCGATCTCGTCGTCGAGTTTTTCCGCGGGCACGACTCGGTTCACGATGCCGAGCGCGAGCGCGCGCTGCGCATCGATCGGATGTCCGAGCAGACAAAGCTCCAGCGTGGCCGCGCGTCCGGCCAGCCGCAGCAGGCGTTGCGTGCCGCCGAATCCCGGGATCAAGCCGAGGTTGATCTCGGGCTGGCCGAGCTTCGCCTTCTCGCTCGCGACGCGCAGATGGCAGCTCATCGCGATCTCCATGCCGCCTCCGAGCGCAAAGCCCTGGATGCGCGCGATGACCGGCTTGCCGAGCGTCTCGATCCGATGCATCAGCCCCTGGCCGCCGCGCGCGCGGTCGCGCGCCTCGACGGGGTTCAGTGTCGCCAGTTCGGAGATGTCCGCGCCCGCGACAAAAGCCTTTTCACCGGCGCCCGCGAGCACGACCACGCGGATCGCCTCGTCATGGCGCGCCTGGTCGAACGCGAGCGAAAGCTCGCCGATCGTTTCTCGGTTCAGCGCGTTGAGCTTGTCGGGCCGGTTGATCGTCAGCGTGCGGATCGCGCCGCGATCTTCGCTGAGCAGGTTTCGGAATCCCATGGTTGCCTCGGCTGCGGTTCAGCAGGGGCGCGGATCATAGCAGCGCGCTTTGCCGAAACTTTCCGCCGGGACCGCGTTCTCAGGCTCTCCGGCGGGAAATCTGCGTCGCGTAAAGGAATTGTTGGCGAACCGGCCCGGAGCCTTTACCGCCCCCGCGTTGGAGCGCGCACGGCGCTCGGGTACACTACCGCGCCTTTTTTCCGGCCCGCAGCCGCGGGCCCATCGTCCGAATTCCCGTATTTTTCCTGGAGGCAGGCATGAAGTTTGGTTGGCTACTCGCTATCGCGACGCTGCTCGCGGCGGGTTCCGCGTGGTCGCAGACGCAGACCGGGGACACCACGTCCGACAAGGGCAAGCTCTCGTACGCGATCGGTTTCCAGATCGGCTCGGGCCTCGCCGACCGCAAGATGGACGTCGACATCAACACCGTCGCGCGCGCGCTCCAGGACGCCTACACGAAGCGTCCGCCGGCCGTGCCGGAACCGGCGATGCGCGATGCGCTGTCGAGGTTCGAGCAGAAGGCCAAGGCGGACATGGACAAGACGCTGGCCGACAACAAGCGCGACGCCGATGCGTTCATGGCCGCGAATCGCTCCAAGAAGGGCGTGATCGTGCTGCCGGGCGACGTGCAGTACCGCGTCATCGAGGACGGCAGCGGTCGCGCGGTCCAGGGCGGCACGGATCTCACGTTCCACGTGCGCGTTTCGAACTCGAGCGGCCGCGAGCTGCAGAGCTCGTTCGTCGGCGAGCCGGTCAAGGCGAAAGTGGCCGACCTCGGCAAGATGTTCGGCCCGAAGGTGCCCGACGTCGTGGCCAAGATGAAAGTCGGCGATCACTGGACGATCTATCTGCCGCCGGATCCGAACAGCGGCAATCAGGTGATCGTGCTCGAGATCAAGATCATCGACGTGAAGTGACGGCAGGATGCCGTCATCCCGGCCAGTACATGGATGTACGCTGAGCCGGGATCCATTCGCTGCGACGAGCTCCACAAGATGTTTCCCCTCTCCCGCTTGCGGGAGAGGGGAGGGTGAGGGCAATCGGAGTGGGGTGCTTCGTCAAGAAGAGCCCTCACCCCGGCCCTCTCCCGCATTCGCGGGAGAGGGGGAAGAGTGCGCTGCACCGGATGCGCAACGCTACGGATACGCGCCCATCTCCTCGACCGCGCGTTCCATATCCAGCTTGATCCGATTGATGATCCGCATCGCCGGCTCCGCGCTCTCGGCATCGCCGCCGCTGCCGTTGATGCTGGCCTGACCGCGCGAAACGATCTCGGCTTCGCGATCCGACACGAACTGCGCGAGATAGACGTATCCGCGGCGCAGACCTTCCTTTATTTCGATCTGATCCGGTCCGAGCTGTTCGAGCAGGCTCAGGATCGCCTCGCGAATCGCCGGCTTCGGATGCGGCAGCAGACTTTCGGGAAGGCCATACACATCGGGCGCGACGCGCGCGAGCACCTTGCCGTAGTCGCCGACGACCTTGGTTGCGAGCGCCAGCATGCGCACCCACCCTGGAAACGGATGAGCTAGCCTACCTGAATTCGCCGTGCGCGCTTTGCGAGCGTCGTCGAAACGCCGAAAGCGCGCGCTGCTTCCGCTCTCCCGCCTGCGGGAGAGGGTAGGGTGACGGGCCTTTGTCTTTCTTCCCTCTCTCTCGAGAGAGGTTGGAGTGACGGGCCTTCGTCCTTCTTCCCCTCTCACGGGAGAGGTGGAGTGACGGGCCTTCGTCCTTCTTCCCCTCTCACGGGAGAGGTGGGTGACGGGCCTTCGTCCTTCTTTCCCCTCTCCCGCTCGCGGGAGAGGGTAGGGTGAGGGCAGTCGGAGTGAAGCGCTTCGGCAAGAGCGCCCTCACCCCGGCTCCCGCACGCGCGGGCGAGGGGAAAGGCGAAATCACTTCAAATCCATATTTCGAGAACCCAGCCGCGTCGTTGCCGATGAACCCCGCCGCACAAAGCACGATCCTCAGCCCCTGCGTCGGTCTCTGCGAGCTCGACCGCGACGGCTACTGCATCGGCTGCCTGCGCACGATCGACGAGATCACACGGTGGCGCCTGATGACCGACGACGAGCGACGCCGCCTCGTCTACCACACGCTGCCCGAGCGTGGGGCGAAGCGCGCATGACCGCGCCGCACGCGGCCGACGCGATCGAGCACCTGCTCCGCGCCGTGCGCCCGCTCGACGATCCACCCGTCGCGCCCGGCTGGAATCTCGCCGAGCTCGCCGACGTGATCGACCCGAAGATTCCACGCCGCCGCGCCGCCGTGCTCGTTCCGTTCGTGCGTCGCGGCGATGCGTTGTCCATGCTGTTCACGCAACGCACCGCGCACCTGCGCACGCACGCGGGACAGATCAGCTTTCCCGGCGGCGCGATCGAAGACGGGGACGCCACTGCTGTCGACGCCGCACTGCGCGAAACGTTCGAGGAAATCGGCATCGAACCCGAGCGCATCGGCCCATTCGGCTACCTCGACGGCTTCGA
>DAISJF010000252.1:3129-3986 GCA_036821625.1 Rhodanobacteraceae bacterium | reverse complement strand
GCCGTTTCCGTCCGACCCCATCCCCGCTCCCGCGAAGGAAAGCACGACGGCTCCCGACTATGCGCCGCACCAGAGTGCAGCGCGCTGGACCAGCGAGCGCACCGACGCGAAGGAATCGCTGATCGCCGCCGACATCACGATCGAAGGCAAGATCGAAGGCAGCGGCCACGTCCGCATCGCCGGCAAGTTCAAGGGCGACGTCAATGTGCAGGGCGATCTGACCATCGAAAAGGACGCGAAGCTCAACGGCAGCGTGCGCGCCAAGAAGATCACGGTCGCGGGCGAGCTCGAAGGCAACATCGAGGCCGCCTCGCAGGTCGAGCTGCAGGCGACGGGCGTGCTGATCGGCGATCTCAAGGCCGGTTCGCTGACCGTCTCCGCCGGTTCGCGCATGCGCGGCCAGGTCGAGTTCGGCTGGGAAGAGAAGTCCATGCCTTCGAAAGGCAGCCATCGCAACGGCGCGGAGAACGGTTCGGGCTCATGACGACCACGCGTTCGGTACCGCCGCGGCCAGGAACGGCCGGCGCGACGCGAATCTGCCCGCACTGCAAGACGACGATCCTCGAGAGCGCGAGCGTCTGTCCGGCATGCAAGCATCACCTCAGGTTCGACCCTGAGGTCGCCAAGCGCACGGCGCAAGCGACGTCGTCCGCGCTGCGTGTCGAGGGCACGATCCGCCATCCATCCGACGGCGAGGCGTGGGAGTATTCGATGGTGCTCTCGATCCGCAACGACCGCGACGAGGAAATCGATCGCAAGATCGTCGGCGTCGGCGCGATGCATCCGGGCGAAGCACGCACGTTCACGCTGACGGTCGAAGTGTTCGGCGATACGAAGAACGTCGGGCGCAAGCACTA
>DAISJF010000252.1:0-3104 GCA_036821625.1 Rhodanobacteraceae bacterium | reverse complement strand
AACACGGCCCAAACCCCTCTCCCGCTTGCGGGAGAGGGCCGGGGTGAGGGCGATCCTGGTTCAACACCGCAGCACTGCTCGCGCCGGAAGATCGGGGCGTTTCGCCAAAAAGAACCCTCACCCTGCCCTCTCCCGCAAGCGGGAGAGGGGGATCGTGTGCGATCAAATCACGGGCGTCCGATTCATCTCGCCCATCAGCACGATCTCTTCGGCCGACGTCGGATGGATCGCCACGGTCGCATCGAAGTCGGCTTTGCGTGCACCAACCTTCAGCGCAACCGCGAAGCCCTGCAGGATCTCGTCCGCGTGTCGCCCGAGCAGGTGGATGCCGACCACGCGCTCTTCGGCACCGGCGCAGACCAGCTTCATGAAGGTACGCTCGGTGCTGCCCGTCAGAGCGCCGATCATGGGCCGGAACCGTATGCGATACACGGCGACGTCGTCGCCGTGTACGGCGCGCGCCGCTTCTTCCGATAGGCCGACCGCACCCATCGGCGGATGGGAGAAGACCACGGTCGGCACGTTCGTGTAGTCGAGGCGCGCGTCGGGCACGCCGCCGAACAAGCGATCCGCGAGGCGGCGCCCCGCAGCGACGGCGACCGGCGTCAGCGCCAGCCGTCCGGTTACGTCGCCGAGCGCATGAATCCCGTCGACGTTCGTGTTCTGCCAATCGTCGGCATCGAGATGGCCGCTGCCGTCGATGCGAACGCCCGCCGCGGCGAGATCAAGACGCTCGATATTCGGATCGCGTCCGACGGCCCAGATCAGCGCATCGTATCCGCCGAACTCGACGGCCAAACCTTCGTCCTTCCCATGCAGTACATAGGTGTCGTCGAGGCGCGTGACGGCGCCGAGGTCGAGCTTTCGACTGATGCTCACGCCCCGCGCGGCCATCGCGATGCCGAGCTCCTCGGTCAGCTCGTGATCGAATCCCTTCAACAGATGATCGCCGCGCAGGAACACGTCGACCTCGGCGCCGAGCGCACGCAACACGCCGGCAAGCTCCGCCGCGATGTAGCCGCCGCCGAGGATCGCGACGCGACGCGGAGGCGCGCGCAACGCGAAGAACCCGTCCGAGTCGATGCCGAGCTCGCCGCCCGGAATCGCCAGCCGACGCGGACGCGCGCCCGTTGCGATCACGATGTGCTTCGCGCTGAGCTCGCGCGCGCCGGCGGCGATCCGTTTCGGGCCGACGAAGCGCCCGTACTCGCCGATCAGCTCGATGCCGTAATCGGCAAAGCGGCGCCGATAGCTCTCGTGCACGTCTTCGATGTAGGCCTGCCGGCGACGGATGTACTCGACCCAGTCGAGAGCCCCGGGCTCAACGTCGAAACCGACCTCGCGTGCGGTCACCTGCGCTTCGGCAAGCTCGGCCGCGAGCCACATGATCTTCTTCGGCACGCAGCCGACATTGACGCAGGTGCCGCCGAGCGCGTTCGGCTCGAGCACGGCGACGCGCGCGCCGTAACGCGCGGCGCGGAGCGCGACGGCTATGCCGCCGGAACCCGCGCCGAGAACGATCAAGTCGCGCTCTTCCATGCGCTGCGGACTTTCCATCTATGCGCCGCGATAAGCAAGCTGTCGCCGCATCTCTACTTTGCCGGCGCGGAAGTCTTCGCCGCGAGCGGCACGTACAGGGCGCTCGGATGCGCTGCGTCGTGGTAGAGCGTCACCGTGACCTTGCGCGCTTCCTTGCCCGATTCGCTGGCGACGACACCGCCGGTGTTGTAGTTCTTCTCGACCCAGGGCGAATTCACCGGACTGACCACCAGCCGAAGTCGACTGCCTTTCGCGATTCGCCGAGCGGCGAACGTGAAATGCGAAAAATCGTAGCGTTCTATGACACCCGGCTTGACCATTTGCGCGTCGCGGAAGCTCTTGCGATAGCGCGCGCGCAGCATGTCGTCACTCAGCGCGACGCTGCTGCCGTCCGCCTTGATCTCGTAAACCGCCGCGGCGAAGTCGGTGTCTGGCTGGTCGAGCGAGATCCACGCCGACAGCTTGAAGAATCCGGCGATGTCGGTATCGGCCGCGAACGGCGCCGTGTGGTAGACGAGAATCTTGCCGGACGAATTGAGCACGCCGCGCTGATCGGTCAATCCGTTCGGCACGTCGACGGTCTCCCATTCCGCGGGCGCCGTGTCGAGCGGATCGTAAACGTAGCGGTCCGGCTTGCCGTTGCCCGGCCTGTTCTTGTCCAGGGTTCCCGACGCGAAAACGTCGTTTGCTCGTCCGCCCGCGGAATCGAGGTACCACGTGTCGCTCTGCGCGGTCACCGCGTCGAGCGAAGGCGCGTAACGCCACGCTTCCTCGCCGACCATGTAGAACGCAACCTTGTCCTTCAGGAATTCCGGCTTCGGTCCGCCCTTCATCGTCCAGTCGTACCAGGCCTTGTGCAGCGCGTTGAGATCGAGCAGTGAAGCCTCGCCGAACTTGAGCCCGGAGACTTCCGCCTTCGGCGTGCGCGTGCCGGGGTGATCCCACGGGCCGATGATCAGATAATGACGGTCCCTGCCGGAGGGCGATCCGTCACGCATGGAGTCGCGGTAGTAGGCGAGCGCTCCGGGCTGATCGCCGTCGTAGGCGCCGGTGATGGTCAGGATCGGCAGATCGAGCCGGGCATACTGCTCCGGGGTCGGGCTGAAGCTGTCCCAGTAGGCATCCTGCGCCGGATGCTCGATCCACGAATGGAAGATCGGCGACGGATTCCCGAGCGTGCGATCGAGCTCGGCGAACGGCGCGTGCGCGTCGTAACCGCGCCGGAATTGCTCGCTCCAGAACGCGCTGTCGCCGAAGATCTTTTCCTGACCCGCGTGTCCGCTCACGAACGTCAGCCACTGCATGTCGTACGGATAGAAAATGTTGTTGCGCATCGGATAGTCGACGCCGGGCTTGGGCGATGCGACCGGCACGATCGTCGCGAGGTGCGGCGGGAATTCCTTCGCGGTCGCCCACTGGTCGTAGCCCGCGTACGAACCGCCCCACATCGTCACCTTGCCGTTGCAATACGGTTGCGCGGCGAGCCATTCGACGACGTCGTGACCGTCCCTCGCCTCCTGCAGCATCGGCGTGAACTCGCCTTCGGAATTGCCGCGCCCGCGCAC
>DAISJF010000251.1:0-3998 GCA_036821625.1 Rhodanobacteraceae bacterium | reverse complement strand
GGCGCCCGTGCGGGTGCGCGACGGTCAGGTTCGATGCGTCAGGGATCGAAATTGTTCGCGAATATCCGATCGGTGACCTGCCCGCCGGTGCACGCGTCACCACCGGCGGCGAGGCGGATGTTGTCGACCGCCCAGCCCGGCGCGTTCTGGAATGAGTCGCTCTGCAGCCGGAAGCGGATCTTGAGCGCAGCGACGCCGTTCGCGTCCGCAGGGAGACTCAGATGATGCGTCTGCCAGCCCGTCTGGCCGCTGCAGGAATAGATGCTGTTCCAGGTCGAGCCGCCGGTGTTGTACTCGGCGTAGCCGTAGTCGTAGCCCGACTCGGTGTCGCAGCGGTCGTCGAAGTCGAGCGTGACGTCGCTGTAGCCGGTCAGATCGTAGGCGTTCGCGGTCGTCAGCGAACGGTTGATGTTGTCCTGATAATTCGGCGTGTTCCAGACGTGCGTCGTATTGCCCGGCACGTTCGTGACGATCACCCATGGCGTTTGCGCGCTCCACAACGAAGCGCCGTTCTCGACGTCGTCGGAGAAGATCTCGCAGTCATGCAACAGCGCGAAATCCTGCGTCACGGTGGTGCCGCCGGTCAGCGTAACGCCCTGAAGCGTCTGGGTCAGGTAGCGCGGCGCGCTGACGCTCACGTTGAACGTGCCCGGGAACGCGCGTGCGATGTAGTCGCCGGTGCTGCCGTCGCTGGTGGTCTGGCGCGATTCGCCGTTGTTCGGGTTGTTGAGCGAGACCGTCGCGGCGATGCCCGATCCGCTCTCATTGTCGCTGACGCGTCCGCTGAGCGTGCCGATCTCGTCCGCGGTGCCGACGTCGAAGAACGCGGCGTTCGGAGTGCCTGCGTTCGCGACGACGTCGGTGCCCTGCACGTAGACGAAGTGCCGGCCGGTGGCGAGCCCTGTCGTATCGACCGTTCCGACGGCGGTTTCCACCGGCGAGTCGAACGCTCCGTCGCTGGCGGTCAGGGCCGTGCCCGGATCCGTGCCATCCCACGGGAGCGCATCGACGTAAGCGAGCGCGCTCGCGATGTTGTGCACGGGCTGCGTGCCGTTCGAATTGTTGAAGCGGCTGCTGTCGAGATTGCCGCGCACGTTCAAGGGATCGCCGGCGACGACGAGGTCGGGATCGGCGAACGCCTGGACGGTGTCCGGACCTGCCGGCAGCCGATACGGCGCGTGCAGCGAGCGCGCGATGTAGCGCAGCGCGGAAAGATTGGTCGGCGACGTGTTGCCTTCGAACGTCGCGCAGTCCTCGAAGAAATCGGCGCCGTTCGTCTCGATCGTGTACGCGGCCACGCCGAGCAGGCCGTACATCGAGTCGTCGGTCGTGCCGTCGGTGAGGTAGAGTTCGTTCGACTGCTCCGGTATGTAGCCATTGAACCAGGCGATGCGGCGGCCGAGCGTCGTCAGGTCGGTCACGTTCGGGGAATCGACCGAGGTGTCGCCCCAGGGCCAGAGCACGAGCGCAGCGTTGCTGTGCATGTCGATGAAGACACCGGACTTGTCGGCCGGCGCCGCGTCGCCGGGGTCGCCGGCCGGAGTCTGCGGATCCATCGGACCGTCGCGCTGGTCGGAGAAGAGCCCCCCGCTGCAGTTGCCGTCGGTGTCGCAGGTGCCCGCGACATACGTGAAGAGGTTGACCGTCTCAGGCTCCGGCGTGCCCTGGATATGCAGGTTGTGGTCGCTGCCGTCCTGATAGGGACCGTGGAATGTTTGATCGCAGGTGAAGTCGCTCGATCCGCCGCCGAGCAGGATGTTCCAGTGCCACGGGAAGTTGCGGTTGAGATCGACGCCGAACTGCGAGAACTCGTTGTCGTCGCTGCACGGCGCGTTGATCGTGTCGACGTTCTTGCGCTGGTAGATCTGCTGCTCGGCGATCTTGCGCCCGTCCGGATTGGCCGGCGTGATCAGGTGGAAATCGTTGTGGTCGACGAGCCAGGTCGCTTCGGGGTCGGTGCCGTAGTTGTCGACGAGCCACTCGGCGAAGCGCATGCCGATCTCGCCCGGCGAATATTCGCGCGCGTGGATCGAGAAGTATGCCGCCATCTTCGGGCGATCGGGATCGCTCGGGGCCGTCGCGAAGTTCGTGATGTGAATCGCGCGCATCGTGTAACCCTGGCTGGCGTCCTGGGTCTTGAGCCAGGTCGGGCCGATTTCATCGATGGCGACGATGTCGGGATGGTTCGCGACGAGGTCGTCGATCGACTGGAACGTTTCCTCGACGGTGCGGAAGCAGGTGAAGCCCGGAATGCTGTCGATGCCGAAGCCGTTCGCTGCCGCAGCGGCGACTTTCGCGAAGAACGCGCGCAGCTTGGCGGTGGCTGCCTGGTCGATCGTGACCGTGAGCCCGTCCGCCTGGAGCGCCGCGATGCCCTTCTCGTCCGTATCGACGCGCAGCACGTTGCGCTTGCGATCGACGATGACATGCGTGAAGTGCACCGAAGCGCGCTGCAGCGCCGCTCGGTCCGGATAATGCGCTTCGACGACCCAATCCTCGGCATGCGCCGCCTGCGCCAACGCGAAGACGACGAAGACTCCCGGCAACATCCTGCGCATGATGGCCCCCTTTGGGAAGGCGCGATCATAGCGGGCACGCTGCGATCAAAACAGCGGCTATCCGTGAAAAATGCAATGAATCCCGCTTCGTCGAATGTAAAGAAAGCGTGGCCGGCCTGCCGGTCCGACATCGGTCATCGCACGGCAGGGCGGAGCTATTCCAGCTGTGCCTTCGCCCAGGCGGCGTCGAGTGCTTCCATCGCGTCGTGCGGCTTCAGCTTTGCCGCCTTGTCGTAGGCTTCGGCGGCGTCTTCCTCGCGCTTGTCGCCGTGCAGCAGCAACAGCGCATTGCCGAATTCGATCCAGGCGATCGGCGAATCGGGCGTCAGCTTGAGCGCCTGCTTGAGATGCTTCTCGGAGTCCGCTGCGTTCGCGCCGTAGGTCAGCTTGGCGAGCATGCCGCCGACCTTGGCGACGATCTCGGCATGGTAGACGCCGAGCGCCGTGTGCGCCTCGGCGTGCTTCGGAGCGAGCTCGAGCGTGGCGTCGAGCGCATCGCGCACCTTTCCGGCAAGCCCTTGAGCGAGCGCCTTGCCGATCGAGAGGGTTTGGCTCAGCCGGCCGATCGCGAACGCGCGACGGTAATGCGAGTTGGCCTCGTCCGGCAGCGCCGCGATCGCGGCGTCGGCAAGCAGTGCGAGGCTCTCGTAGCGCGCGGTCTTCGCCGCCGCGTCGTCGAGCAGATAGGTCGCGTGGATGCCGCCGGCCTTGATCGCGACCGAAGCACCGAGCGCGTTCAGCGCGACACCGCCGTCGTGCGCCTGCTGGAAGTCGCCGCGATGGAATGCGCGCCAGGCATCCTGAAGCGCCGTCGAGATCGCCGCCGCATCCTTGCCGAGCTTCGGGTTCTTCTTGAGCAATGCCGCGACGTGCTTCTCGTCGGGGAACGGCTCCTGATCGCCTGCGTGCAGGAGCGGCCACGCCTTGGCGAGTCTGGCGCCCTCGTAGTCGAACGCCTTGTCCGGATGCGGAAACGGAGCCCAGCTCTTCTTCGCCATCGTCGATTCCCTTGTCGTCGCCGTCGGCAGCGACAGTTTGAGCGCGTTGGCGTCCCGGCGTCACGCCGCAATGCGCCGAGCCGGTAAACTTCCGCTGCGAGCCGTCCATTCCGCCAGCACGACCTCGACTCCAGGCAATGAGCGCAAGATCCGCCAGCCGAGACAATCCCGCCGCGCGCGCGTCCGACCTGCGCCGGCGCATCGACGAGGCCAACTATCGATACCACGTGCTCGACGAGCCGGCCATCGCCGACGTCGAATACGACAAGATGATGCGCGAGCTGCAGGAGATCGAAGCCGCGCACCCGGAGCTGGCCACGTCCGATTCGCCGACGCAGCGCGTCGGCGCCGTGCCGCAAGGCGCATTCGCGGAGGTGCGGCATCAGATTCCGATGCTGTCGCTCGCCAACGCGTTCGGCGCGGACGAGGTGCGCGATTTCGT
>DAISJF010000250.1:0-4004 GCA_036821625.1 Rhodanobacteraceae bacterium | reverse complement strand
GCCCGACGCGCAGCCGATCGCCGAAGCGCACCTGCTCGATCATGAGATAGCGACGCACCGATTCGATCTCCTGATCAAGCGTGACGCGCTGCTCGGGATCGCTGTCGAGCGAATAGCGCAGGAAGCCCGACAGCGCGCCGACCATGCCGTTGGCCTGATCGCGGCGGCCATCGAGCACGAGCGTCGAGATCGCGTTCAGCGTGTTGAACAGGAAATGCGGATTGAGCTGATAGCGCAGCATACGCAGCTGCGCCTGATGCGCCATCGCGGTGGCAGCCAGCGCGGTTTCCTTCTCGTGCTGGAGCTGTCGCGCGAGCTTGATGCCGACGTACGCGGCCGTCCACGCAAAGAGCAGGTACAGGCCGCCGAAGAAGAACGAGATGTAGCCGAGATAGCTCGGCGGTGGCTTGCAGTCGGCGCAGGCGGCATAGAGCGCGATCTTCCAGAGGTACCCCCAGATCGCGGACGTGACGAACAGCACGCCGACTCCGGCCCAGATCCGCCGGCGCAGCGGCTCGTTCCAGCTGAGCTTCAGGACATGCCGGATGATCAAGGTCAGCCCGAATCCGCACACCGAATCGAACACGCACAGGCGGATATACCCGAGCTCTCGGCCCATGCCGATGCCGGCCAGGAACTGCTCGAAGCCGTAGCCGACCCAGACGAGGGTCTGCAGCAGATAGAACTGCCGGGAATCGCGGGACAGCAGCGGCTTCAAGTCGGGACGTCACATCGAGTGCAATCCTTTGATGGTAAGCCGTTTTTCGGCCGCGGTCCCGCGGCCTGCCGTAAAGGCCGAACGGCTGGTCCTGCCGAGCACGCCGGGTTGTCGTGTCGATTCGAGTACGAAGCAAAGGCGTCGGCGAGCTAGAGTTGCGGCGAACCGGACTTACCAGACCTCCTCATGGATAAAGAACACAAGCAAACGGCGATTGCGCTGATCAAGGCGGTCGCGGTGCTGCAGCTCAAGGTGCTGATCGGCGCCGCGCGCGACCTCGCGCTGGGACCCACCGCGATCGTCGCCGGCCTGATCGATCTCATCCTGCTCAAGCACCAGGAACCGCAGTTCTTCCGCGCCGCCTTGAAATTCGGCGAGCACACCGACCGCTGGATCGACGTCTGGTCCGGTGCGCGCTCGCTCGACGAGCCGCGGCGCGAGAACGTCGATGCGCTGATCGCGCGCGTCGAGGATGTCGTGCGCGATCCGCAGCAGGGCGCCAGACGTGCGCGGGTGCTTAAACGCTGGGCGGAGCGGCAGGTCGCGCGGGCCCGTCAGCGCGCCGCGGCCGAAGTCTCGGCGCGGCTGCCCTCGAATCGCGGACGAACCGGTCCGCCGGACGCGCCGAAATCCGGTTAGCGTCTGGCGGCGAGGAATCGGCTGTTGCGCAGGAGACCGGCCGACACCAGCGACACGAGCACGCCGACCGGAAAGATCTCCGTGAACGTCATCGGCAAGCGATACAGCGGGTTCGCGTACTGAATCTTGAACTGTTCCATCTCCGCCGTGAACCGGGCCAGTGCCTCGCCGCTGACGCCGGCCGCTTTCTTCTGCTCGATCAGCGTGTTCGCGTACGTCGCGGCGAAATCCAGGTGCGTGATCCCGAGCGCTGCTTCCCAGGCCAGTGCATAGAGGATTCCGGCCACGAGGCTGATGCCGAGCCCGAGTCCGAGCGCCGGCCAGAATCCGATCACGCCGCCCAGCTCCGCATCGCGATAACGCTTGATCGCGACGAACACGGCGCTGAGCGCGATCAGCATGGTCACGTAGCCGATGACCATGCCCCACGCCATCGGCAGGTGGTGGCCGCCCATTGCGATCACGAACGCGGACAGCGGCACGCCTGCGATCAGCCCGGCGACAAACCCATAGGCGAGAATCTTGCGCAACATCGAAGTGCTCCTTCTGTGAGTGTGGCGCCGCCATTAGCGTCCCGAATGTCCGGTCGGGCAATCGCCAGAATGGGTGATTTCGATGAAATCGCCCGAAAAACCGGCCGATCAGGGCACGATGCCGAGCTCGCGAGCCCGGTTGATCGCATCGGTGCGACGTTTCGCCTCGAGCTTTTCGAACAGACGCGCAATGTGCGTCTTCACGGTATTCGGCGAGACGTGGAGCTCCTTCGCGATCTCCTTGTTCGACCGACCCGCGGCGAGCGCGTGCAGCACGGCGAGCTCGCGGGCGCTGATGCCGAGCGCGGCCTGCGCCTTCGGATTGCCGTCGAACGTCGTCGGCTTGCGCGCGCCAAGAACTCGCGCGCCGACGAACACGCCGAGCCCGAGAAACGCCAGCGCGACCAGGAAGACATAGATGTCACCGGTATACGAACGCGCCAGCCGCTGGTAGTCGAGCCATTGGAGCACGAGCGTACCGGCTGCGAGCAGCACGCCGTAGCCGACAATCAGCTTCCAGATCGGTCCGATCCGTCCCCTGAACCGCATCGTGAGATCCGCGCGCGTCGAACGCGATCAGGTTACCGCTTTTCCCCGTCGGCGTGCATCGTCCTCCGGATTCGTCCGCGACGCGGAGTTGCCGTCGCTCAAGCGGGTTGGCGCATGCGCGAAACGAGATCGGCCAGCTGTCGCACTGCAGCCTCGGAGACGGCGCGATTCGGCGTCGTGTCGTTGTTGTTGAAGTTGCCGCTGTCGCCGAGCACCTGCACGAGCAGGCCGTCGCTGCGCGGCACGACGCTGAGATTCGACATGAAAAGGCCGTAGGTGACTTCGGGTTGCGGAATCAGCCGCGCCGTCTGTCCGCGCACCGGAATGATCGAGTCGTCCTTGAACAAGGCCCGCGCGCCGTAGCCGGTCGCGTTGATCAGCGTGTGCTCCGGCAGTTTCAGGAGCTCGCGCGGCTCATGAAACTCGCGCACCTCGATCTTGCCGCCGGCTGCGAGGAAATCGGACATCAGCGTGCGCGCATAGGTCGAGATGTTGAACATCATCGTCGTGTAGCGGCGCACGTACGGCTGCGGAAACGGATGCGAGCCCGGCGCGAGCTCGACCGGGCGCGGCGTCAGATCGCGCACGCGTCCGTGCAGCGCGCCATATTCCGGCTCGTCCGGCACCGGCGGCTCGGGCTGACCGAACGGCACGTCCGACAGCGAATAGCCGTCGATCCATTCGATCGGCCGGCCCGGGATCCCGAGCATGCTCTGATAGACCCGGAACGACGTGCGCGTCATCTCCTCCCAGCGCTCGCCGAACGCATCCGCGTGCGCGGCATCGCAGATGCGCGAATCGGGTGTCCACAGGCCGGACGCGCGCATCGAGTAGACATCCGGCGGCAAGTCCTTCGCGTAGATGCGCACCGAGAGGCCTGCTCGCTGCGCAAGGATCGCAGATGTGAGCCCGAGCGCGCCGCACCCGATCACGCCGAGCTGCCGCACGCCCGTCGCCTGCGCCATGCGCACCGCGAGCGTGCTCGATCCCCACGACAACGACCAGCCGCTGCCGCCGTGCCCGTAGTTGTGCACGATTGTCTTGTGATCGAACCGTTCGGTCTCGATGCGTGGACCCGCCGCGCGGAAAGGCCGCGTGCAGACGTAGATACCGGTGATGCGGTCCACCGAGGCGCGCATCGGCACGATTTCGGCGACGCCGGAGGCGAGGTGTGCGATGGGCGGCGGCGGCTCGGCCGCGTTCGTCGAAGCCGGAATGGCGGGCTGTCTCGCGCAGGCCGCGATCGCGCCCGTCGAGACGACGGCCAGCGCGACGCCGGTCTGGCGCAGGAAATGGCGGCGTTGCACGGCGTCCTCCCGGTCTATCGCGGCAAAGCGCAGATCGCGCCGGGCAACCTAGCCGCGAAGCATGGCCGTATCAAGGCGACGCGAGGTCTTTTCGACGGACGAACGATCCGTTCCCGCGGGAACGCCGCGCGTTGGTCGGATCGGACTCAGCCGGTTGCCGACTTCGCCGGCCGCAATGCGTCATCGACCGCCTTGGCCACGCGCCGCTGCTCGGCTTTGAGCTTCGCGGGCATCCGCGCGCCGAACGAATCGAGATAC
>DAISJF010000249.1:0-4018 GCA_036821625.1 Rhodanobacteraceae bacterium | reverse complement strand
TCGACGCGTTCTTCGCTGCGCATGTGCTCGGTCCACAGCGCGGCCTCGGCGCCGAGAACGTGTGCTGAAGCGGCGGGCGGCATGTCGGACGGGACCGGCTCGAACGCGTAGATATCCGCCAGCGTGCGCAGCGTCGGACGACCCGGCGGCTCGCCGGGCGCATCGCCTTGCAAATGGTCGAGATAGAGATCGGGATCCGGCGCCATCACGACATCGTGGCCCGCCTGCGCGGCTTCGATGCCGCCCTTTGCGCCGCGCCACGACATCACGATCGCGTTCGGCGGCACGCCGCCTTCGAGGATTTCGTCCCAGCCGACGACGCGCTTCCCGTGCGCGGCGAGATGGTTCGCGATCTGTGCGACGAACCAGCCTTGCAACGCGATTTCGTCCTTGAGCCCGAGCGCACGCAGGCGCGCCTGCACGCGCGGCGATGCTTTCCACTGATCCTCGATCGCCTCGTCGCCGCCGATGTGGATGTACGGACCCGGAAACAGATCGGCGATTTCGTCGAGCACGTTGTCGAGGAACGCAAGCGTCGCGTCGTCGGTGTTGACGAGATACGTATGCACGCCCCAGTCGTGCGAGACGACCGGCGCATCGCCGATCGACCCGAGCTCGGGATACGCGGCGATCGCAGCCTGCATGTGGCCGGGCATGTCGATCTCCGGAACGATCGTCACGTAACGCGCGGCGGCATAACGCACGATGTCGCGTACCTCATCCTGTGTGTAGTAGCCGCCGTAGCGCACGGGCTCACCGTTCGCGTCGGTTCCCGCTGCGCCGGCAGGGCGGCGCCACGCGCCGACCGAGGTCAGCTTCGGATAGCGCTTGATCTCGATGCGCCAGCCCTGATCGTCGGTCAGGTGCCAGTGCAGCGTGTTGAGTTTCAGGAGCGCGAGCTGGTCGATGAAGCGCTTGATGAACTCGGGCGACTGGAAGTGGCGCGCCGAATCGAGCAACGCGCCGCGCCAGGCGAAGCGCGGCGCGTCGGCGATGTGGACTTGCGGCACGTCGAGGCGCGAGACCTTCGCGGTGTCCGCGGTCAATAGCTGCCAGAGCGTGACGCTGCCGTAGAAGAGGCCCCGCGGCGCGCGCGCGATGAGCAGGATACGTTGCGCGTCGACCGCGAGATCGTAGCCTTCGCCGGACGGCACATTCGCGGCGCGCGCGTCGAGTGAGAAGATGATCGCATCGCGCGGCACGGCAGCGCCGAACGGGCGCACGTCGAGATGGATGCCGCGCGTCTCGGCGAGGAGATCGGCAAAGCGGCGCGCGATGCCTGCGGCTTCGGCGTTTTGCGAATCGACGATCAGCGCGGCGCCTTCACGCAGGCGGAAGATGCCGGGCTTCGGTTCGACGAGCGCGGGTTGCGGGATCAGCGGGAGCGGCTGCGTCCTCGCAGGTTGCGCTGCCGACAGCGGCGTCGGCTTCGTCGCGCAGCTCGACAGCGCGGTGGCCACGAGCCAGACGAGTGCGAGTGTTCGGACCAGACCGACGAGCCGCTTCTTGATCATCGGGACCAAAGCTTACCCTCGTCATCCCGGCGAAGGCCGGGATCCAGCGTTTTCTTCGCTTGGGCGAGGACCTGGATCCCGGCCTTCGCCGGGATGACGAGGACGGATGGGCCCTGGCCGACGGGTCGAGGATCGATAGCGCGCGATACCGACAAAACAACGGGCCCGGACACACCGTCCGGACCCGTAAACCAATCGCGTGCCGAGGGCGATGGTCAGAACTGGAAGTGCAGCGAGGCCATGTAGCGCCGTCCGGTCTTGTACTTGCCGGCGACCATGTCCTTCTCGCCGAGATACTGCAGGTACGTCTCGTCGAGCAGGTTCATCGCGTTGAGGTTCAGCGAGAAGTTGTCGGTGAAGCGCCACGTCGCCGAGGCGTCGAGCTCGGTGTAGTCGTCGACCGACGCCGGCGGCGCACCGGCGACGTAGCCGCCCGCGAGGTAGTGGCTGCGCCAGCCGTAGTCGATGCGCGCGCTGAACGGACCCTTTTCGTAGTACGGGCTGATGTTGAAGGCGTCCTGCGAGTTGTACGGCAGGTCCTGACCCGACTTCGTCTCGCCGTCGGCATAGGTGTAGTTCGCGAACATGCCGAAGCCCGTGTCGCCGAACGGCTGCTGATAGCTCAGCGTGAAGCCCTTCACCGTCGCGTGACCGCCATTCAGAGGACGCAGCACGCTGTAGTCGCAGAAGCCCTGCGTGTCGCAGTTGCCGAGCCCGCCCTGCACGTAGACGCGCTGGTACGTATCCGGATCGGTCGTCGAGATCGTGTTGAACTGGCGCTCGATGTGCGAATCGGTGGTGATGTAGTTGATGATGTTCTTGTAGAACACCGATGCGGCGAGCACCGACTGTTCGGCGAAATACCACTCGGCCGAGAGATCGAAGTTGACCGACTTGTACGGATCGAGACCGGCGTTGCCGCCCGAGCCTGTCAGCACCGTGTCGTTGAGGAACGTGTTGTGCACTTCCTGGTTGTACGGCGCCCACGCGATGACTTCGGCCGCCGCGCCGCGCAGCACGACATCCGGCGCAACGTCCCAGGCGATGTTGAACGAGGGCAGCGTGTTGTTGTGCGAGTTGTTCGCGGTCTGATAGCTGCCGGTCGGCGGCGGAAACGTCGGCGTGCCGCTGTAGTTGTAGCCCGAGCTCTCGATCTCGGTGTGCACGAAGCGCAATCCGAAGTTGCCGCGCACGCCCTCGCCGCCGAAGTTCGCCTGCGCGTACGCCGCATCGGATGTCTGCGTCAATGCGTAGGTGTTGTTGAGGAACGAGGCCGGATCCGGCGAGTTGCCGAGCGGGCTGCCGAGCACCCAGTTGCGCACGTCGTCGAAGCTCGTCTGGACGTGGTGGCTCTGGTCGTTCGAGAAGTTGAAGTCGTTGAGGATGTCGGTGTAGCCGTTGAAGCCGATCGTGGCGAGATTGGCGGTGCGCACGCCGCCGACGATGTAGAGCGCGCGGCTCTCATCGTGCTTGGCGTAGCGGTAGCCGACGATGAGCTCGTTGATCCAGCTGTCGAAGTTCTTGCTCCAGTCGAGCTGGCCGTACGTATCCTTCGCTTCCGCCGGCCACTGGCCGAAGTTGCCGCCCCAGCCGCCGCCCGGCGTGTCGCCGTCGTGCCAGTTGGCCGGATTCGCCGCAGCGGCCGAATCGTCGAACGTGATGCCGTGGCGGATGTCCCACGTGTAACCGCCGTTGTAGTACGGCTCGATGAACGCCTGCGAGTTGTCGGTGTTGTTCGACTTCGAGTAGCCGCCCTGGCCGGACAGGTTCCAGTCGTTGCCGTGATAGATGCCGGAGAGATCGACGCCGTACGTCTTCACGACCGAAACGCGCGCCTGGTTGTCGATATACGTGTTCACGGGACCGGTGCCGCCGTTCTCGACGAGGCCCGGGCAAGTCGGATCGTCGAGACCGCACGAGTGCCCGCTGGTGATGAGGCCATTGCCGCCCGGCGTCAGGCTCGTGATGTTGAGCGGCGTCTGGCTCGTGAAACCGTACATCGACTGGTTGAAGTTGTTGAAGTTCTCGCGGATGTACAGGCCCTTGGCCTCGAATTCGAGCTGGTCGCTCGGCTTCCACTGCAGGTTGACGGTGCCGCTGTCGCGCTTGCGCGTCTGCTGGAACCAGGCCGCGTTGATTTCCTGCGGCATCAGGTCGTTCGGATTCAGCGTGCCGTTGGCGATGCCGGCGGCAACCGCCGGGCTCGCCGACAGGCTCGATACCGGGCTGTAGCCGAAGATCTCCTCGCCCTGGCGATCGACCTTCTCTTCGTAGTGCTGCGCCGACACCGCGACGCCGAACGTCGAGTCGGCGCTCTTGCCGCTGTAGAGGAAAGAAGCGTTCGGCTTCGTCGCGTCGGACTGATCGCCGTACGTCAAGCCGACCGAGCCCGAGATCAGGTTGTTCGGAAGATCGAGCGGCTCGCGCGTGTGCATGATCACCGTGCCGCCGATGCTGCCTTCGGGAAGGCGCGCCTCGGGCGACTTGTAGACCTCGAGCTTGCC
>DAISJF010000248.1:0-4028 GCA_036821625.1 Rhodanobacteraceae bacterium | reverse complement strand
TGCTTGCGATCCCACGCGCGCAACTCGTCGCGCAGGTGCGCGACGCGCTGGCGGCCGAGCGCGTTGCGCTCCTCGTCGAGCACGCGCGCATCGAGCAGCTCCGCGAGCCGTTGCGCGGTTGGCAGGAGCATCTCCCAGGCGTCGAGGGCGGCCAGCGGTCCCGGCAACGTCATGAACAACGTGACGCCCGGGGTCTGCAGCTCTTCGAGCTTGCTCATGTCGAAGCTGCCCGGCTTGACCATGTTGGCCATGCTGAAAACCGGACCTTCGTCGGCCTTGCCCGAGGCCAGCCGGTGAAAAATGCCCATGTCGCCGAACTGGAGCCCGGCCTTCTCCGCCGCGACCACGACATCGGAACCGGCCAGCGAGCGGCCGGGCCGCGCCGCGACGAACAGCGTGACGATGCGCTCGATCTTGCGATCCGGGCGCACGCCGATCGGAGAACGCGACGCCGATCGCGACGGGCCCTCGCGGCCCAGCCGATCGAGCTCGGCGCGCAACGAGACATCGAGCTCGCCCTGCTGCGGATCGCCGTCGGGCGCTCCGAAGGTCGGCTCGATCCGCTCGTCCTCGCCGCGCTTCGCCGAACGCCGCTCGCCCTGACCTGGTCTCCGGGGCCGGCCGAAGAAGTAGATCAGCGCCAGCGCGATGATGCCGATGACGGCGACGATGATGCGAAGCTCGGTCGCACTCAACGCCTGCTGTTCCATGCGCGGCTCCTGTGGAAAATGCTCTCGTTATGCGGCACCGGCGAGTTTAGCGGCTTCCTCGAGATCGACCTGGACCATCCGCGACACGCCCGGTTCGCGCATGGTAACGCCGCAGAGCTCGTGCGCGGCCTCCATCGTGCCCTTGTTATGGGTGACGAAGATGAACTGGACGCGCTCGCTCATCTCGGTCACCAGCGAAGAGAAGCGGCCGATGTTGGCCTCGTCGAGCGGCGCGTCTACCTCGTCGAGCAGGCAGAACGGCGCCGGATTGAGCCGGAAGATGGAAAACACGAGCGCGACCGCAGTCAGCGCCTTTTCGCCGCCCGACAGCAGCGAAATCGAGCTGACGCGCTTGCCCGGCGGACGCGCCATGATCGTCACGCCGGTCGAAAGCAGATCGTCGCCGGTGAGCTCCAGATAAGCGTGCCCGCCGCCGAACAGCCGGGGAAACAGCTCCTGGATGCCGGTGTTGACGCGATCGAACGTTTCCTTGAAGCGCGCACGCGTCTCCTTGTCGATCTTGCGGATCGCGCCTTCGAGGGTCTCCAGCGCGGTGGTCAGATCGGCGAGCTGAGCGTCAAGATAGCTCTTGCGCTGTGACTGCTCGTCGAATTCCTGGATCGCCGCGAGGTTGACCGGCTCCAGGCGCTTGATCTTCTGCTCGAGCTCGGCGAGCTCGCTCTGCCATTGGGCTGCCTCGGCCTCCGCCGGCAGCGCGCCGAGAATCTCATCGAGCGTGAAGCCCGCCTCTGTGATCGCGTCTTCGAGCACCTCTGCGCGCAGCCGGTGTTCCTGCTCGCGCAGACGCATCTCGGCCAGCGCATCGCGGCGTTCGTTCAGGGCCTGCTCGATCCGGTGCCGCTCCTGTTCGAGCCGGCGCAACTCGGCGTCCTGCTCCTGCAAGGCCTGGCGCGCCTCGACCAGCTGCCGATCGACGACGAGGCGCTGATTGAGATGCGTCTGACGCTCGCTCTCGAGCCCGGCAACGGGGTCGTTTCCGGTGGCGAGCTGCGCGGCGATCTCGGTCCGGCGCGACTCGAACTGCACGATCTGGCCCTGCATGCGCTGCAACGACTGCTCGAGCGAAGCCAGCGCCGCGCGGCGCGATTCGATCGAAAGCGCCATGCGGTGCGCTTCCTCGCTCGCTTCGCGTGCGGTCATGCGCGTTTCCTCACGCATTTCGAGCAGCGCGCGACGTTCGCCATCGAGGGTCTGCCGCCGACGTTCGTGGTCGCTCATCTGCGAGATTGCCGCTTCCAGGCGCGCACGCGCCTCGCGCGCCTGGTCGCGATCGGCCGCGATGCGTTGTTCGACTTCCTTGAGCTCGGCCGCCACTCGCTCGATGCGCTCGCGTGCACCGTCGATGCGCCCGCGGTGGCCCTGCAACTGGCCGGCGATCTCGGCCAAACGGCGGTGTGCGGCGTATACGGACCGCTGCGCGTCGTCGCGCGCCTGCTCCGCGTCGATGCGCTCGCGCTGACCGAGATCAGCTGCTTCGACGTCGCGTGCGATCGCGTGTTCGAGCTCGCTCGAGTGCTTCTTCAGCTCGCGGATCTCGCGCTCGCGCGCGATCACGCCCACTTGCGAGCCTGCGCCGCGCAGTACCCGCGCAAAACCCGAGCCGAGCCATTCGCCGGCCGGCGTCATGACCGACTCGCCGTCGCCCAGCCGCTTTGCCAGTGCTCGCGCTTCGTCGAGCGATCGGGCGGTACGAACGCGCGTGAGCACTGCGCGGATCGCGTCGGGTCCGCTGACAACCGCTGCGAGCGTTCCCGGCGTTGCGGAAACCTTCGAATGACTCGTCGCCGCCATCAGCGTGAGATCGGCATCCCTGAGGCCATCGAACCCGGTCGCCGCATGCAGCGGGTCGTCGACCAGCGCTGCGTCGAGCCAGCTGTCCAGCGCCGTTTCGACGGCGCGCTCCCAGCCCGGCTCGACCTGCAGCACCTCGCCGAGCCGGCGCGGGCTGCCGAGCCCGGCACGCAGCAGCCAGTCTTTTGCCGCGGCGCCGGTTTCGCCGAGCGCGGCATTTTGCAGCGCTTCGAGTGAAGACAAGCGTCCGTGCGCGCTCTGCAGCTCGCCGCGCCTCGCCCCGAGCGTCGCGTGCAGCGTGCGCTCGCGCTCGAGCAGCCGCTCGGCCGTGCTGCGCCGCTCGTCGAGCGCGCGCGTCAGCGTCTCGACCGCGGCTTGCGACTCGGCGTGCTCGGCTTCGAGCGCCTTCAACGACTGGCCCAGCTCGTCGAGATTCGTGCTTGCGCGCTCGGCTTCGAGCGCCATCCGGCGCTGATCCGCTTCGAGGAGCCGGCGATCGAGATAATCGATGCGCGTGCGCTCCACTTCGGCCGACTGCGTCGCCTGCGACGACGCGCCCGCGTGGGAATCCCATTGCGCCTGCCATTCGCCGAGCCTGGTTTCGGCAGCGCGCGCCGCTTCGGCGGCTTGCGCATCGGCGGCATGCAACTCGGCCATCTTCGGCTCGGCTTCGGCGAGCTCGCTCCGGATCTCGGCATCGCGCGCGCGATCCTCGCCGATGTGCGCGGAAAGCTCGCCGTGCGCGCGCTCGGTTTCCTCGCGCGTTCGTTGCAATTGCTCGGTCAGCTCCTTGTGATGCTGGATCTGCTGCTCGACGCGAGCGATCTCGGCGCCGATCCGGTACGCCTCGGACTGCACCTTGTTCAGCGCCTCGGCGCCGGCGGCGTGCTTTTCGCGGCCGGTCTCGAGCTCGGCTTCGCAATGCCGCTGTTCGGCCAGCTGCTGTTCGATCCCCAGCTCCGCCTTGCGCAGGTCCGCCGAATGTCCGGCAAGGGCGGCCTGAGCTTCGCGCAGACTCAGCGCCTTGAGCTCGGCTTCCTTCTTCTTCTGCTCGTTCTTGTAGCCCTGCCAGCGCTCGGCCGCGCGCGCCTGGCGCTTGAGATGCTCGAGCTGCTTCTCGACTTCGTCGCGCACGTCGCGCACGCGATCGAGGTTTTCGCGTGTCGCCTTGATGCGGCTTTCGGTCTCCTTGCGGCGTTCCTTGTATTTGGAAATGCCGGCGGCTTCTTCGAGATGATTGCGCAGCTGTTCCGGATCGGCCTCGACGATCTCGCTGATCATGCCCTGCTCGATGATCGAGTAGCTGCGCGGACCGAGGCCCGTGCCGAGGAAGATGTCCGTGATATCGCGTCGCCGGCAGCGCACGCCGTTCAGGAAATACTGCGACTGCCCGTCGCGGCTGACGATGCGCTTGACCGAGATTTCCGTGTAGCTCGCATACTCGCCGGCGATGAGGCCGTCGGAATTGTCGAACTGGAGCTCGACCATCGCGCTGCCGACGGGCTT
>DAISJF010000247.1:0-4032 GCA_036821625.1 Rhodanobacteraceae bacterium | reverse complement strand
ACTCCCATTCGAGCGCTCCCTTCTTCCAGACGTAGACGAAGCCGAGCACGAGCAAGCCCAGGAACATGCCCATCTCGATCAGGCCGAACAAGCCGAGCTTCGAGAAGACCGTCGCCCACGGCAGCACGAACGCGATTTCGAGATCGAAGATGATGAACAGGATCGCGATGAGGTAATAGCGCACGTCGAACTTCATGCGCGCGTCCTCGAACGCCTCGAATCCGCACTCGTACGGAGCATCCTTCTCGGCGCTGGGCTTCTTCGGGCCGAGCACGTTGCCGATCGCGATCAGCGCGATGCCGACGCCGGTTGTTACGATCATGAACAGCAGGACCGGGAAATACTCGGCCAGCACACGCACCTCCGCGTCCCTGGGACGCATCAGCGGTCGCTCCGGCGCGAGACCGGCACGACGACGGTAAGTGGATCGCGCGATCGCGATTCGGACAATGTCCCTATCGCGATCGACGAGCCGATGGTGCCCAGGAGAGGACTCGAACCTCCACGGGTGTCCCCGCTACCACCTCAAGGTAGTGCGTCTACCAATTCCGCCACCTGGGCTTAAGGCTTGCTTCCGTCCTTCCCGTCATCTTTCGGCTTCTCGGCCGGCTTGCCCGCATCGGCGGCCGGCTTGTCGGCCGGGGCGGCGGCGGGCGGCGCGGCGGGCTTGTCGCCCGAGGCGGCAGGCGCGGCGGTCGGCTGCGGCACGTCGCCTCCGGCGGCGGGAGCCGTCGCTGGAGCGGGCTTCTCGGCCGGCACCGCGACGCCGGACATCACGCCGAGGTCGTCGGTCGGACGCACCGTCGCCGTCTGGCGGCCGAGATAGATGCCCATGCCGAGGCTGAGCAGGAAGAACAAAGCGGCGAGGACCGCCGTGCTGCGCGACAGGAAATTCGCCGATCCGCGCGCACCGAACACGGTCGCCGACGCGCCGCCGCCGAAGCCCGATCCCGCCGCGGCGCCGGCGCCGCGCTGCAAGAGGATCAGGACGATCATGGCGACCGCGATCAGCACATAGAAAACGTTGGCAATAATCGAAATCATGAGTTTCTCGTCACTTCACGACACGCGATCCTGGACCGCGCATCGCCTTCACATGTTCCGGCGGTCCGCGGCATTGCAGATCGCGAGGAAATCCCGGGCCACCAGCGATGCACCGCCGATCAGGCCACCATCCACGTCGGGTTGTCCGAAGAGCTCGGCCGCATTGGACGGCTTCACGCTGCCGCCGTAGAGGATCCGCAGCGAGCCAGCAATTGTACCATCCAGTCCAGCAAGTTTGTCACGGATGAACCGGTGGGCGGCCTGGGCCTGATCGGGCGTCGCCGTGCGCCCGGTGCCGATCGCCCAGACCGGTTCGTAGGCGACGACGCTCGCTTCGAGCGCGGCGATGCCCGCGCGCGCGACGACCGCATCGAGCTGGCGCGCGATCACGCGCTCGGTCGCATCGGCGTCGCGCTCCTCGAGCGTCTCGCCGACACAGAGGATCGGCACGAGTCCGGCGTTCTGCGCGGCGATGAACTTGCGCGCGACGAGATCGTCCGACTCGGCGTGGTACTGGCGGCGCTCGGAGTGGCCGGTCAGCACGAACGTGCAGCCGATGTCCTTCAGCATCGCGGCCGACACCTCGCCGGTGAACGCGCCCTCGGCGTGCTCGCTCACGTCCTGCGCGCCGAACGCGATGCGGCGGCCGCGGTGACGTTCGATCAGCGCGGCGACGTACGGAAACGGCGGCAGCACCGCGACGTCCGCGCCGGACGGCAACGCCGCGACGATCTCGGCGACCAGCGCGCCGGCCATCTCGTGCGAGCCGTGCATCTTCCAGTTTCCGGCGACGAGCGGACGTCGCATGACACACCTGCGGTTTGAAAAGGCGCGCAAGGATAACGATGCCTGCGCGCAGCGACAACCGAACGCCGCGATCGATCAGTGCAGATCGGCCGGCGGCGGCCTGCCCCACTCCTTGTACAGCGCGAGCTGCATCTCGGTCAGGCGCGTGACGCGCGCATGGGTCGGTCCATAAGCCGCGAGCAGATTCGCGCGCGCCTTCGCGAACGTCTCCGCCGCATCCTCGTAGCGCTTCTCCTTGGCCAGCGTCCGGCCGAGCCCGGTTAGGAAAAGGCCATTTTCTGGACGCTCCGGCGGCAGCTTGCGCGCGGCTCGCTCGACCACCTCGCGGCTCAGCGCCTCGGCCGCCGCGAAGTCGCCGCGATCGCGCTCGAGACCCGCAAGATTGTGCTCGAGGATCAACACGTCGAGATCATCCGGTCCGAGCATCTCGCGCTCGATCGCGAGGACGCGCTTGAACAACGTTTCGGACTCGTCGAGCTTTCCCGACAGCGAAAGCACCAGCGCGAGATTGTTCATGCTGTTGCGCGTGCGTTCGTGGCGCTCACCGAGCAGCTTCTCGCGCGTCGCCAGCACCTCGCGGAAGATCGGTTCGGCCTCGGCGTAGTTCTTCTGGTCCTGCAGCATGCTGGCGAGCTCATTGAGCGCATTCTGGGTTTCCTCGTGCGTGCGGCCGAAAACCTTCTCGCGCGCGGCCAGCACTTCGCGCTCGATCTCGACCGCGCGCTCGAGATGACCGCGCGCGCGCTCGAGCTGAGCCAGGTCCTGCAGCGCCTGCAGCGTCTTCCAGTGCGTCGCGCCGAAGCGCGCGGCATAGGCGTCATGGACCTCCTTGAACTTCGCCTCGGCGTCGTCGAAGCGTGCCATGTTGCGATACGCCTGACCGAGATCGGCGGTCGCGTCGAGCACGACATCGGACGTTGCGCCCTCGTGCTCGCGCCACCGAGGCAGACCGCTTTCCAGCAGCTTCGCGGCCTGCTCATGATGACCGCGCCGCTCTTCGAGCCGCGCACGCGCGGCCTCCAGCGCGATCACTTCATCGGAATCGCTACCGTGCGCGGCCGCGATGTCGACCGCGAGCGCGGCGTAGGCCTTGTCCGCGTCGTCGTAGCGCGTGTCTTCCGTGTCGTTGTCCGCGAGCGCGCGGCGAAGTTGCAGAGCTTCATCGCTGCGCGCGCCGCGAGACGCGACGACGAGCTCGAGCGCGCGCGTCAGCTGGCGCCGCGTCTCGGCGTAGTCGCCGATGCCGGAATACGTGCGGCCGAGCGTCGTGCGGATCGCGGCCTCCTCGACGGGACGTGCGGCGAACCGCTCGCCGACGCTTTCGCGCGCACGATCGAGCACCTCGCGCACGCGCAGGTCCGGCTCGCGGTTCCGATACGGATTCGCCGCGCCGAGCAGATCGTCGTTGAGGAACGCATTGACCGCGCGCGTCGTCGCGGCTTCGCGCTCGGCGCGCAGATAAAGCAGCACGGCAACAATGCTGGACAGCGCGAATACGGCGCAGAGTGCGAGCAGCCAGCGCCGCCGCGCTTGCCAGGTCGCGACCTGCTCGCGCTGGCGCGCCGCGAGCGCGGCCGCCGCACGCTCGTCCGCGCGCGTACGTGCGCGTTCCGCCAGCGTGCGCAGCCGGCGCGCGAGCTCGGCGGCATCGCCGAGACGGCGCGAAGGGTCGAGGTCCGCGGCTGCCGAGACGTCCTCGCGCAACAATTCGTCGTCGATGTCGCGTTCCCAGCCGGGCGCGAGCGGCCGGCGGAAATCGCCGACGAGGATCTGATACAGCATCACGCCGAGCGCATAGATGTCGGCGCGGACCGTCGGGGCGCCGCCGGCAATGAGCTCCGGCGCAAGGTAGAACACCGTGCCGCTGGTGGTATCGCCGTCGAGCCGGTTCTCGGTCAGGCCGAGCCGCGTGATGCCGAGCGCGGCCAGGCGCTCGGGCTCGAGCGCGCGGCCGCTGCCGAAATCAGTGAGGCGTATGTCCGGATCATCGGGCGCGTCGGCGACGATGAGCACGTTGGCCGGTTTCAGGTCCTTGTGCAGTACGCCGACCGTGTGCGCGGCCGCAAGCGCTTCGGCGATCCGCGCGATCAGCTCGATGCGCACGCCGCGCGGAACGGCAGCGACGCCGCCACGCGCGACGCACCAGTCGGCAAGATTGCCGCCGGCGATGTATTCGGCCTC
>DAISJF010000246.1:0-4041 GCA_036821625.1 Rhodanobacteraceae bacterium | reverse complement strand
CGGCACCTGCGGCGTCGGCTACAACTCGCTGCGTTTCGACGACGAGTTCACGCGCCACCTCTTCTACCGCAACTTCTACGATCCGTACGCGCGCGAGTGGGAGAACAACAATTCGCGCTGGGACATCATCGATCTCGCCCGCATGTGCTTCGCCCTGCGACCGCACGGCATCGAGTGGCCGAGCCGCGAAGACGGCTCGCCGAGCTTTCGCCTCGAGGACCTCGCGCGCGCCAATCACGTGATGCAGGCGCATCGCGCGCATGACGCGATGTCCGACGTCGAGGCGACGCTCGGCCTCGCGCGCATCCTTCGCGCGCGCCAGCCGCGGCTCTGGGACTGGCACTTCGCGCTGCGCCGCAAGCAGCGCGCGTTCGAGCTGCTCGATGTCGCTGGCATGACGCCGGTTCTGCACGTCTCCTCGCGCTATCCCGCAACCCGCGGCTTCCTCGCCATCGTCGCGCCGCTCGCGGCGCATCCGTCGCGTCCGAACAGCGTGATCGTGCTCGATCTCGACAGCGATCCGACGCCGCTGATCGAGCTCGACGCCGACGCGATCGCCGACCGCGTGTTCACGCCGCGCGCCGATCTGCCCGAAGGCGTCGAGCGGATTCCACTCAAGATCGTGCACGCGAACCGCTCGCCAGCACTCGCGCCACTCAGCGTTCTGCGCGCCACCGACACCGCGCGGATCGCGCTCGACACCGAACGCAACATGCGCCATCTCGAACAGCTGCGCAGCGCGAGCGGCATCGTCGAGAAAGTGCGCCGCGTGTACGCGCGCGAAACGCCGCGCGACATGCCGCCGCTGTCGAGCACCGACGCCGAAGTCGCTCTGTACGACTGCTTCTTTTCGGACGATGACCGGCTGCTGCTGCGCTCGGTTCGCCAGACGCCGCCCGAGGAGCTCGGTCGCCGCCCGTTTGCGTTCAACGACACGCGTTGCGCGGAGCTGCTGTTCCGCTATCGTGCACGCAACTGGCCGCACACGCTCGATGCCGAAGAGGCCCTGCGTTGGGAGGCGCTGCGCCGGCAGCGCCTTGAAACGCCGACGCCATCGACACCGCGCACGCTCGACGAGTACTTCGCGCTGATCGCCGAACTGCGCACCGTGGACGGCACGACGCCTGCCGGGCAGGCGCTGCTCGATCAGCTCGAGCAGTGGGGCCACGCGATTCGCTGAGGACGACATGCCCGACCGCTATTTCTCCGCCGCCACGTTCCGCTTCCAGCGCGACCTCGCCGCGAACAACAACCGCACCTGGTTCGCCGCGAACAAGTCGCGCTACGAGGACGTGCTGCGCGAGCCGTTCCTGCGCCTGATTGCCGACATGCAGGCGCCGCTCGCAAGGATCAGCAAGCACTTTCGCGCCGATCCGCGGCCGCAGGGCGGCTCGCTGTTCCGCATCTACCGCGACACGCGCTTCCGCAACGACAAGACCCCGTACAAGACCTGGGCCGGCGCGCGCTTCGCGCACGAGCGCCGGCGCGAGGTCGAAGCGCCCTCGTTCTACCTGCACATCCATCCTCGAGAGTGCTTTGCCGGCGGCGGCCTCTGGCACCCGGAGCCGCCGACGCTGAAAAAGATCCGCGAATTCCTGGCCGACAATCCGGCTGCCTGGAAGAAAGCCGTGCAGTCGAAGGCGTTTCGCGATCGCTTCGAGTTCTGGGGCGAAGCACTTTCGCGGCCCCCGCGCGGCTTCGATCCGAATCACGAGCTGATCGAGGACATCAAGCGCCGGAACTTCGCCGCTGGCGCCGGCATCCCGAATTCGATCGTCACGTCCAACGAACTCCTGCCGACCGTCGTCGACACGTTCAAGCGCATCGCGCCGATGATCGACTACCTGTGCGCGGCGCTCGAGCTCGAGTTCTAGGCAATTGCCCCCTCTCCCGCTTGCGGGAGAGGGCTGGGGTGAGGGTTCTTTCGGAGTGAAGCGCTTCCGAAGTGAAGCGCTTCGATTTTTCGGTCGGTGAGGTCGAACCAAACCTGCCCTCACCCTGACCCTCTCCCGCAAGCGGGAGAGGGGATTGTCCGCGAGGCACTCTCCTGCAAGAGGGAGACGGGATGCGCGAGCCACTCCCATGCGAGCGCGAGACGCAACGCAGCTTCTCGGTCTGTACGCCTGCGTTCAGGGCCACTGTACGCAGGCGGACATCCCAAGCCACCGCATGGCCCGCCGATCCGGTCGACTCCGACCCTAACGTTCTGATCGGCCTCGATTTCCGCCCTGCTGCGAGACTTTGCCGCGACGTGGCACGGCCCCTGCTATTCCGCACCCATGGATATTGCCCGCCCCGAGCTCAAACAACGCAAACGCCGCCGCCAGTATCTGATCGGCGGAGCCGTCGCGGTCCTTGTGCTCATTGCCGTCGCCGGCCTGTCGGCGCTCGGTCCCGCCATTCCTTCGATCGAGCGGTCCAGCGTGCTGATCGATACGGTCAAGCGCGGCGAGCTGCTGCGCGAAGTGCGTGGACCCGGCACGCTGGTGCCGAAGGAAATCCGCTGGATCGCCGCCGAGACGCCGGCGCACGTCGAGCACATCGTGATCAAGCCCGGCGCCGTCGTGAAGCCGGATACCGTGATCCTCGAGCTCAGCAATCCCGAAGTCGACGACCAGCTGCTCGCAGCGAAGACCGCGGTCACCGCGGCGCAATCGGATCTCGCCGCCAAGCGCACCGATCTCAACTCGAAGCTGCTCGACGAGCAGTCGCAGCACGCGCAGGCGAAGAGCGAATACGAGACCGCGCGCATGCAGGCCGAGGCCGAAAAGCCGGTGGCCGAGAAAGGGGTGATTCCGGCCGTGCAATACAAGAAGAGCCTCGTCGTGCTCGAGCAGTCGAAGAACCGCATGGATCTCGAGGAACAGCGCGTCGCCGAGTTCCGCCGCAACATCGAATCGCAGCTCGCCGCCGAGAAGGCGCGCCTCGACCAGCTCGTCGCGACGCGCGAGCTGCGTCAGCGCCAGGCCGACGGGCTGCACGTGCGCGCCGGCATCGAAGGAATCCTGCAGCAGGTGCCGGTCGAGGAAGGCCAGCAGGTCGCCGCCGGTGCGAACCTCGCGCGCGTCGCGCGCCCGGGCGAGCTGATGGCCGAGCTGCGCATCGCCGAGACGCAGGCCAAGGACGTCGCGCTCGGCCAGCCGGTCAAGGTCGATACGCGCAACGGTATCGTCGACGGCAAGGTGCTGCGCGTCGATCCGGCGGTGCAGAACGGCACCGTGCAGGTCGATGTCGAGCTCGAAGGCAAGCTGCCCAGCGGCGCGCGCCCCGATCTCTCCGTCGACGGCACGATCGAAATCGAGCGCCTGCCCGATGTGCTGTATGTCGGCCGGCCCGCATTCGGCCAGTCCGATTCCGAAGTGCGCCTGTTCAAGGTCGACGCGGGCGGCGACGTCGCCAGCCGCGTGCCGGTGCTGCTCGGCAAGAGCTCGGTAAACCTGATCGAGATCGTCAAGGGCCTCAACGCCGGCGACAAGGTGATCCTCTCCGACACCAGCGCCTACGACCAGAACGATCGCGTCCGGCTCCGATGAACGTTCGGCTCCGATGAAACCGTCTTGACCGATCGCGCATCAGAATTCCATCTCCCTTCCCAACAGCCGTGACCCGACGATGAATCCGACACCCGGCAGCGACCCCCTGATTCGCCTCGACAGCATCAAGAAGGTATTCCTGACCGACGAGGTCGAAACCCACGCGCTGGCCGGCGTGCACTTCGACATCCATCGCGGTGAATACGTATCGATTTCGGGCCCCTCCGGCTGCGGCAAGTCGACGCTGCTCGCGATCCTCGGCCTGCTCGACACGCCGAGCGACGGCGCCTACACGCTGAACGGGCGCGAGGTCGCCGACATCGGCGCCTCGGAGCGCGCGCAGATCCGCAACCGCGAGATCGGCTTCGTGTTCCAGGCGTTCAACCTGATCGGCGATCTCACCGTGTTCGAGAACGTCGAGCTTCCGCTCACGTACCGCGAGGGCGTCTCGAAAGCCGAGCGGCGCGAGCGCACGATCGCGGCCCTCGAGCGCGTCGGCATGGCGCAT
>DAISJF010000245.1:0-4055 GCA_036821625.1 Rhodanobacteraceae bacterium | reverse complement strand
TGGAGCAGTACCGCACGAATCTCGACGCGGCGGCGGCGCTGGTCAAGGTCGATCAGGCCAACGTCGCGGCGGCGAAGGTCACGCTCGGCTACACCGACATCCATTCGCCGATCGCGGGCCGCATCGGGCGCATCCTGATCCAGCCCGGAAACCTGGTGAAGGCGAACGACACGAACCCGCTCGTCGTGATCAACCAGATCGAGCCGATCTACGTGAACTTCGCGCTGTCCGGAGCGCAGCTCGGTCCCGTTCTGGTCGCACAGCGCGCTTCGCCGCTCGACGTGAGCGCGACGGTGACCGGCGTGCCCAAGCCGGTCGACGGCAAGGTCGCATTCGTCGACAACGCCGTGGACACGACCACGGGCACGGTCAAGCTGCGCGCGCAGTTCGCCAATCCCGAGCATCTGTTATGGCCCGGTCAGCTGGTCAGCGTGACCCTCACGCTCGGCGTCGATCACAACGCGATCGTGCTGCCCGATCGCGCCGTGCAGAACGGGCCCGACGGCACCTACGTATTCGTGGTCAAGGCAGACCAGCACGCCGAGCAGCGCAAGGTCAACGTCAAGCGCATGGTGGACAACCAGGCCGTGATCGACAGCGGGCTTGCGGCCGGCGAAACCGTCGTGCTCGACGGACAATCGCGCGTCGAGAACGGCTCGGCGCTCAAGGTCACGGACGCGGCGCCGTGAACGTTTCGGAGACCTTCGTCCGCCGGCCGGTCATGACGACGCTGGTCATGGTCGGCGTGCTCGTGTTCGGCATCGTCGGCTATCGAAACCTGCCGGTCGCATCGCTGCCGAACGTCGATTTCCCGACGATCTCGGTGTCGGCGAGCTTGCCGGGCGCTTCGCCGGAGACGATGGCGTCGGCGGTCGCGACGCCGCTCGAAAAGCAGTTCTCGACGATCCCGGCCGTCGATTCGATGACCTCGACGAGCTCGCTCGGCTCGACGTCGATCACGCTGCAGTTCTCGCTCGACCGCAACATCGACGCCGCCGCGCAGGACGTGCAGGCGGCGATCTCCTCGGCATTGCGCCAGCTGCCGCCGCAGATGACGACGCCGCCGACGTTCCGCAAGGTCAATCCGGCCGACTCGCCGATCTTCTACATCGCGTTCACGTCGAAGACGCTGCGCCTGTCGACGCTGGACGAATATGCGGAGAACACGCTCGCGCAGCGCATCTCGACCGTAAAAGGCGTCGCGCAGGTCAACGTGTACGGCTCGCGCAAGTACGCGGTGCGCATCGATCTCGACCCGGACGCGCTGGCCGGACGCGGGCTCGGCATCGACACGGTCGCCGAGGCGGTCGCCAAGGGCAACGTGAATCTGCCGACCGGCACGCTGTACGGGCCGAATCGCGTCTACAACGTCAACGTCAACGGCCAGATGTTCGATGCGGCCGCGTTCGGCGACATGATCGTGACGTACCAGAACGGCGCCCCGGTGCGGCTCAAGGACATCGCCAACGTCTACGACGGCATCCAGAACGACAAGGGCGGCGCGACGATCAACGGCCAGGAGGGCGTCGTCCTCGCGATCCAGAAGCAGCCGGGCACGAACACGATCCAGGTCGTCGAGGACATCAAGGCGACGCTGCCGGCGTTCGAGCGATCGCTACCCGCCGGCGCGGATCTTCGCGTGATCTACGACCGCTCGCAGAGCATCCGCGAGTCGGTGTCCGACGTGAAGTTCAGCCTCGTGCTCGCGCTGGCGCTGGTCGTCATGGTGATCTTCGTGTTCCTGCGCAACGTCTCGGCGACGGTCATCCCCTCGCTGGCGCTGCCGATGTCGATCGTCGGCACGTTCGCGGTCATGTACGCGCTCGGCTTCAGCGTCGACAACCTGTCGCTGATGGCGTT
This sequence comes from Rhodanobacteraceae bacterium, assembly GCA_036821625.1. Lineage (GTDB taxonomy): Bacteria > Pseudomonadota > Gammaproteobacteria > Xanthomonadales > Rhodanobacteraceae > Dokdonella_A. Next base: position 2,195 of record DAISJF010000245.1, on the reverse strand, counting down.
GACGCTGTCGGTCGGATTCGTCGTCGACGACGCGATCGTGATGCTCGAAAACATCGCGCGGCACATGGAAATGGGCAAGGACCGGCTCACCGCCACGCTCGACGGCGCGAAGGAAATTGGTTTTACGATCGTGTCGATGACGCTGTCGCTTGCCGCGGTCTTCATCCCGGTCGTGTTCATGGGCGGCATCATCGGGCGCCTGCTCAACGAGTTCGCGGTCACGATCGTCAGCGCCGTGCTGGTTTCGGGACTCGTCTCGCTGAGCCTGACGCCGATGCTGTGCAGCCGGATGCTGAAGTCGGAGCACGAGACGCGCCACGGGCGCGTCTATGCGTTCAGCGAGCGCATGTTCACCGGCGCGCAGCAGTTCTACCGGCGCACGCTCAACACCTGCGTGCGGCATCAGCCCATCGTCCTGATCGTGTTCCTGGCTCTCGTCGCCGCGACCGCGCTGCTCGCGGTGAAGATCCCGAAGGGATTCCTGCCGAACGACGATACGGGTCAGCTGTTCGTCTTCACGCAGGCCGCGCAGGACATCGGCTTCGACGCGATGGTCGAGAAGCAGCGCCAGGCCGTCGACATCCTGCGCAAGGATCCGAACGTCGACAACGTGATGGCATTCGTCGGCGCCGGCGGCTCGAGCGCGACGCTGAATCTCGGTCGCATGATCGTGAACCTGAAACCGCCGCACGAACGCCTGAGCGCCGACGAAGTCGTGCAGGAAATCCGTCCGAAGCTGCAGGGCATCGCCGGTCTCACGGCTTTTCCGCAGAACCTGCCGCTGATCCGCATCGGCGGCAAGCTGACCAACTCGACGTATCAGTTCGTGCTGCTGGATACCGATACGAAGCAGTTGTTCGAGTGGACGCCGAAGCTGGTCGCGGCGCTGGCGAAGATTCCGGGATTCCAGGACGTGTCGAGCGACATGCTGGTCGCGAACCCGCAGCTCGACGTGACGATCGACCGCAACGCCGCGGCCGCGTACGGCGTGACGCCGGACGCGATCGAGAACGGCCTCTACGACGCTTTCGGTCCGGCGCAGGTGTCGACGATATACACGTCGACCGATCAGTTCTGGGTGTTGATGCAGGTCGACCCGAAGCGACAGGCCGATCCGAACGTGCTCTCGTCGATCTACATCACCGGCACGCCGCCGAAGGTCGACACCAGCGGCGCAATGCTGCCGGCGAGCTCTCAGCTCGTGCCGCTGTCGGCGGTGACAAGGTTCGGCAATTCCGTCGGTGCGGCGACGATCAACCACCTCGGCCAGGTTCCGGCGGTCACGGTGTCGTTCAACCTTGCGCCGGGCCGCGCGCTCAGCTATGCGGTCAGCAGCGTCGACAAGGCGGTGCGCGAGCTCAAGATGCCGGAAACGCTCTCGACGTCGTTCCAGGGCACCGCGCAATCGTTCCAGGATTCGCTGCGGGGCATGGGTATCCTGCTGCTGCTTGCAGTGTTCGTGATCTACCTCGTGCTCGGCATCCTCTACGAGAGCTTCATCCATCCGCTGACGATCCTCTCGGGCTTGCCGACCGCGGTGTTCGGCGCGCTGCTGACCTTGCTCGTGTTCGGCAAGGAGCTCGATCTCTACGGCGGCGTCGGCCTGATCATGCTGATCGGCATCGTCAAGAAGAACGCGATCATGATGATCGACTTCGCGATCGAGAAGCGGCGCCAGGGCGAGGATGCCGAGCACGCGATCGTCGACGCGAGCGTGATTCGTTTCCGGCCGATCATGATGACGACGTTTGCCGCCTTGATGGGCACGCTGCCGATCGCGCTCGGCGTCGGCGCCGGCGCGGCGGCGCGGCGGCCGCTCGGCCTCGCGGTAGTCGGCGGCCTGGTGACTTCGCAGTTGCTCACGCTGTATCTGACGCCGGTGATCTATCTCTACTTCGAGCGGCTGCAGGACCGGCTGCGGCATCGTCGCGAGCGCAAGGCCGGCGCCGCGAAGCCCGTCGCGTCTCGACCCGCGACGACCGCCCGCTAGCGCACATCGGAGCCCCGAAGGTTTAGCATGCGCACCTGCGCGGAGCGCGGAGGAGCCATGAGCGGCAAACCGAAGGGTCTGGACGAGAAGCAGCTCGACGCATTCTGCGCGGCGTGGCCGGGCGTGACGCGCCCGGCGCGGGGATCGTCGAGAGAACGTGTCCCGTCACCGGATCGATCATTGGCTGAATGCCGGCCGGCGAGAG
>DAISJF010000244.1:0-4079 GCA_036821625.1 Rhodanobacteraceae bacterium | reverse complement strand
CCGAGATCTGGTCGTAGAACTGCTCGCCGCCCTTGTCGAAGCGGCGCGTGCGATCGGCGAGCACTTGCGCGAGCGTCGCTTCGTCGATGCGGCCGTCGGTCGCGATCTCGGCGGCGATTTCGAGGAACGTCAGCCCGCGGCGCACGTCGCCGTCCGCCGCTCGCGCCATCTCGGCGAGCGCGGCGTCGCCGATCACGATGCCGCGACCGCCCAGCCCGCGCTCGCGATCTTCGAGCGCACGCTTCAGCGCCGCCACGATCGCTTCGGGCGGCACCGCGTCCATCACGTGCACGCGACAGCGCGAGAGCAGCGCGGAATTCAGCTCGAACGACGGGTTCTCGGTCGTCGCGCCGACGAACACGATGACGCCCTTTTCGATGTGCGGCAGGAACGCATCCTGCTGCACCTTGTTGAAGCGGTGCACCTCGTCGACGAAAAGCACGGTGCGGACGCCCTGCGCGAAATCGGCCGCCGCATCCGCGAGCGCTTCGCGGACTTCCGGAAGTCCGGTCAGCACGGCCGAGATCGCCTGGAATTTCGCGTCCGCATATTTCGCGAGCAGCAGCGCCAGCGTCGTCTTGCCGCAGCCCGGCGGACCCCAGAGGATCATCGAATGCACGTGCCCGGCCTCGATCGCGCGCCGCAACGGCGTATCCGGACCGAGCAGGCGCTCCTGGCCGACGATCTCGCCGAGCGTGCGCGGACGCATCCGTTCGGCGAGCGGCTTCAGCGCTTCGGGCTCCGCGAACAGCGAGGCGGCTTGGGTCGGCGGCTTGCGGCGCGGCATCGGGGGCATCATATGCCAGCGCTTCGTTCCGGAGTCCACATGGCCAGCGTCGAATTCGTGATCGCCACGCCCGCCAACGCCGCGGAGCTCGCCGACGTCTACGCGCCGTACGTGCGCGACACGTTCATCTCGTTCGAGACCGAGCCTCCGGATGCGGACGAGATGGCCAGGCGCGTCCGAACGATCGGTGCACAGTATCCGTGGCTGATGGCCTCGGCGGACGGAGAAATGATCGGCTACGCGTATGCCTGCGAGAACCGCTCGCGGCTCGCCTATCGCTGGAGCGTCGATGCGGCGGTGTATGTACGCGTTTCCGCGCAACGAAAAGGCATCGGCAGCGCACTCTATCGACGCCTGTTCGCGCTGCTGCGCGCGCAGGGTTACGTCAACGCATTCGCGGGCATTTCGCTGCCAAACGCCGCGAGTGTCGCATTGCATGAGGCGATGGGCTTTGCGCGGATCGGCGTCTACCGCCGCATCGGCTACAAGCTTGGCGCGTGGCGCGACGTCGGCTGGTGGCAGCTCGTATTGCGCGAGGCGCCGGCAGATCCCGCGGAGCCGATTCCGATCACGCACCTCGATCCGTCGATGACAGCGGCGATTCTGGAAGGCCGCGCCGCATCCGCGGCCTGACCGGCGGCCGCGAATCGCGGGATTCAATCCTTGATCGGATAAACCTCGGCGCCCGCATCCGCGTTGCCGATCACGTCGACGCCCTTGGGCGGCGTGAACTTGAACGTGTCGGCGGCAATCGCCGGATTGCGCTTCCAGTCGCCAAAGCGAATTTCGGTCGTATTGCCGAGCTGATCCTTGAACAGCATGCGGTCGAGCGTGTGCGCCGAAAACCCGAGCTCGGCGTATTCGAACTCGGGATCTTTCGCCTTCGACACGAGCTTGAGCCAGGCAAGACCGTCGCGTTCGCCGGAGTCGGTCGCCTCGAACTGCGTGTCGAGCTGCGAGAGATCGGTCAGTACCGTCAGCGGGCTGTGCGCTTCTTCCGAGCTCTGGCTGCGCACGCTGACCTGTTCGAGATCGGGCTCATACACCCAGACGCGCTGGCCGTCGGCCACGATCGTCTGCTGATACGGCTGTTTCGTTTCCCAGCGGAACAGACGCGGCGCCTGCAGCGCCATCGTGCCGCTCGACTCGTCGCCGCGACGGCCGTTCGCGTCGGTGACCGACTGGCTGAAGTCGGCGGTGACGGATTTGAGGTCCCTGGAAAAGGCTTCCATGCGCGAACGCGCGCCGTCGGCGGCAGAGGCCGTGGCAACAAACAAGACCAGGACAAACGCGATTGAGCCGCTTGTGCCTGCCTTGATGGACAGCGCGTTACAACCGCGATTGACCGCATGGGAATCCGTCGGAAACCGGAATACGGAATTATCGCAGGCGAAGATGAATGGGTGTTGCGGAGCGCAAGTCAAATGCGCAGCGTCGCCGCGACGCGTTTCAGCACTTCGTTCCGGACCCGCGCGGGCACTTGGCCGAGCTTTTCGGCATCGCCGGCGTCGATCGTCGCAATTTTCGCTGTGCGAATCACCGAAGGCGCGGGCAGACCCGCCTTGGCGAGATCGGCGACCTCGATATCGCCGTGCCAGGCACGGTTTTCCGCGCTGGTGATCATCAGCACCCAGAGCAGGCCATGTGCGCGTTCGAGCACCGATGCGGAAATGACCAGCGCGGGACGGCGTTGTCGCGTCGCGCGATCGGTGTACGGAAACGGGACCTTGATGACGTCGCCCGGCTCAAAGCTTGGCATAGGCGCGACGATCGGCTTCGCTGTCCCACTCGTCGAACGCATGAAACGGATCGTCCGCGGGCGCCCGCTTCGCCTTGGTCAGGATGACGCGGTCGCCTTCGATCTTGTACTGGATTTCGTCGCCGTCGCGCACGCACAAGGCGACCCGCACCGGTTGGGGAATCGTGGTCTGCGCCTTCGAGGTCAGCTTGCTGGTAATCATGCCCGGAATGTAAGGAAATTCCTTACATTTTTCAACCTCGCGCTAATCCGCCGGCGGCGGCGGCGCGAGCACCGTGCGATTGCCGTTCGTCTCCGGCGGCGTGACGATGCCCTGCTGTTCCATGACCTCGATCAGCCGCGCGGCGCGGTTGTAGCCGATCTTGAGTCGGCGCTGCACGCCCGAGATCGATGCGCGCCGCGATTCGGTCACGATGCGCACGGCCTGGTCGTATAGCTCGTCGTAGTCCTCGCCGCCCTCGCCGATGCCGGCGTCCTCGGGCAGTCCGTATTCGCCGATCACCTTGCCGTTGCCGAGCGGCTGCACTTCCTCGAGCACGCCGTCGATGTATTCGGGCTCGCCCTGCGTCTTCAGCCAGGCGACGACCTTGTGCACTTCGTGATCGTCGACGAACGCGCCATGCACGCGCTCCGGCGTCGCGGTCCCCGGCGGCAGGTACAGCATGTCGCCGTGGCCGAGCAGCGTCTCCGCACCGCTCTGATCGAGGATCGTGCGCGAATCGATCTTGCTCGACACCTGGAATGCGATGCGGGTCGGGATGTTGGCCTTGATCAGGCCCGTGATCACATCGACGGACGGCCGCTGCGTGGCGAGGATCAGATGCACGCCGGCCGCTCGCGCCTTCTGCGCGAGACGCGCGATGAGCTCTTCGACCTTCTTGCCGACGATCATCATCATGTCGGCAAATTCGTCGATGATCACGACGACGTACGAAAGCGGCTGCAGCGGCTGTGCGGTCAGCTGCGGCTGCGAGGCATCGGGGCGGAACAGCGGATCGAGCAGCGGCTGCCCGGCTTCCTCGGCTTCGTGCACTTTCTTGTTGAACCCGGACAGGTTGCGCACGCCGACCGCCGCCATGACCTTGTAGCGCCGCTCCATTTCGGCGACGCACCAGCGCAGCGCGTTTGCCGCTTCCTTCATGTCGGTGACGACCGGCGTGAGCAGATGCGGGATGCCCTGATACACCGAGAGCTCCAGCATCTTCGGGTCGATCATGATCATGCGCACGTCGGCCGGGCTCGCCTTGTACAGAAGGCTCAGCACCATCGCGTTCAGCGCGACCGACTTGCCCGATCCGGTCGTGCCGGCGACCAGCAGGTGCGGCATCTTCGCGAGATCGACCACGGTCGGCCGGCCGCCGATGTCCTTGCCGAGTGCAAGCGCGAGCGGCGACTTGGTCGTGTCGTACTTGTCCGAGCGCAGGATCTCCGAGAGGTAGACCATCTCGCGGCTGGCGTTCGGGATTTCGATGCCGATGACCGATTTGCCCGGAATCACGTCGACCACGCGCACGCTCGGCACGGAAAGCCCGC
>DAISJF010000243.1:0-4099 GCA_036821625.1 Rhodanobacteraceae bacterium | reverse complement strand
CTGCCCGAACAGCTGCTTGTGCTGCAGCACACGTGGGTTCTGATCGCGTCCGGAATCATGGTCCTCGGCGAATTCCTCGCCGACAAGGTGCCCGGCCTCGACTCGATCTGGGACGCGATCCATACCTTCATCCGCATCCCGGCCGGCGCATTCCTCGCCTGGGGCGCGATGGGTGACGCGACACCGGCCGCGCAGACCGCGGCCGCGATTCTCGGCGGCCTGATCACCGGCGGCACGCATCTGGCGAAAAGCGGCGGCCGCGCCGCGATCAACACATCACCCGAACCGCTCAGCAACTGGACCGCGAGCTTCGGCGAAGACGGGCTCGTGCTCGGCGGCCTCTTCCTCGCGATCACTCACCCGCTCGCGTTTCTCGTTCTGCTCGTGCTGTTCCTGGCGCTGGTGATCTGGCTCGTGCCGAAGATGTTGCGGTTTCTCATGCGGATTTTCCGGCGCGAACCGGCCGACGAGACGAAGACAATGCCGTCGATGCGCACCTAGCGGCCCCGTCGCGGGCGCGTCAGCGCTCGCGCAGATAGTGGCCGTGCATGAATTCCACGAAATCCTTCTGCCCCGGGAAGCGGTTCTCGATCCTGAAGTCGTAGGTATCGCCGCCGAAGCGGAACTCGTAGCGTGATTCGCCGCGCGGCGTTTTCTTCTCGAACAGGAGCTGATCGCCGTTCCAGCGTCCGCGCGCGGGAGGATCGGGCGGAAAGCCCATGCTGTCGAACCACCACCACAGGACGTCGCCGTTGGCGGGATCGATCGTGAAGACGCCGTGGCCGCGGAAAACGACGTTACCGTCCTTTTCCTCGACGTAGTCCTGCACGAACGCCATGCCGTCGACGACCTGGCGCACCTGGCAGCGTCCGCGGGCGGGACCGCCCGGGCCCCACGGCGATTCGGCGAGTTGCTCGTCGCCGCTCCACTTGCCGGCGAAACGCGCAAAGCGCGCGTGCTCGGGACCGGGTTTGGGCATGTCCATCGGCGCGATCTCCGCATCGTGACCTTTGCGAGCCGGGCCGCCATGCTACGCCGCCGCCGACGCACATGTGTCAACGTTCGGAATGACCTGCTTCCCACCAGTCGCGGCGCGTGAAGAGGCCGGGCCGGACCAGATCGACGAACGCGCGCGCGTCCGCGCTCAGGTACTTGCCCTTGCGCACGACGACGCCGTAGGTGCGTTGCGGAAAGTACGCACTCATGTTGCGCACGGCGAGACGCGCGTGGTCGGCCTCGCCGATGCAGATGCCGGTCACGATCGAGATGCCGAGTCCCATCGCGACGTACTGCTTGATCACCTCCCAGCCGCCGACCTCGATCGCGACGCGATAGGGCACCTTGCGTTGCTGGAAGATCAGGTCGACGAGGCGGAATGTCGTCAGCCGCTGCGGCGGCAGGATCAGTCCGTACGGCGACAGATCCTCGAGCCGAATTTCTGTTTTTGCGGCGAGCGGATGATCGAGCGGCAGGATCAGCATCGGATCGTACGAATAGACCGGCTCGTAGCTCAGGTCATTCGGCACGTCGAGCATCGAGCCGATCGCGAAATCGACCTGTCCCGAGCGCAGCAGCGCGAGCCCGTCCTTGCCAGTCACGTTGTGCAGCTCGAGCTTCACGTCCGGATGCTGCTCGCGGAACGCGCGCACCAGCACCGGCAGGAGGTACTGGATCGTCGAAGCGCCAGCCGCGATGTTGAGCTCACTGCCGACGAAGCCTGCGCTCAACGCGCGGAATTGCTGGTCGAGTCCGTCGAGCCCGTCGACCAGCGGCAGCGCGAGGTCGAAAAGCACCTGACCTTCGCGGGTCAGCGCGACGCGTCGGCGCCGACGTTCGATCAGGCGCGCGCCGAGCTCTTTTTCGAGCGCGGAAAGCTGCAGGCTCACGGAAGGCTGCGACAGGAACAGCACCTCGGCCGCGCGCGACAGCGTGCCGAGCTTCGCGATCGTGCAGAACGCGCGCAATTGCTTGAGCCGATTGCCCTTGTAATAGAAGCGCGCCGGGGCACGTATTTCTCGCGCCGGGCGGGATGAGCGGAGGCGGTTCGGCATCGATTCGGACTCGGCGGACGAACTCAGGCCACGGTAATTTCAGCGAGTTCAGTATGTTACAGCATCTTTGACGTTGTCAATTTGTTGCATTGAAACATGTGCTTTGTCAAACATCGTCCATCCTCCTAGGCTTCAGGTCCCGACAGGGAACGTTTTCATGGCGGCATCGATACCCGGCACGGCATCCCGATCCGACGCGGCGAACGCCGATGCGCCCACGGCGCATCGCGACGTGCTGAGCGAAGCCGCGCGCGCATTCCTGACCGACCTCCACCACCGCTTCGACGGCCGTCGGCTCTCGTTGCTTCGCGCCCGCGCCGAACGGCAGGCGCGTTACGACGCCGGCGAGCTGCCGGACTTCGCCAGCGAGACGGCGACGATCCGCGAATCGGAATGGCGCGTCGCGCCGATTCCCGCGGCGCTGGCCGACCGGCGCGTCGAGATCACCGGCCCCGTCGATCGCAAAATGATCATCAACGCGCTGAATTCCGGCGCGAAAGTGTTCATGGCCGACTTCGAGGACTCGACGTCCCCGACGCTCGACGCGCTGATCGAAGGTCAGGCGAACCTCCGCGATGCGGTCGCGGGCACGATCGAATTCACGTCGCCCGAAGGCAAGCATTACGAGGTCAGGCCGGATGCGGCCGTGCTGATGGTGCGGCCGCGCGGCTGGCACCTGCCGGAGAAGCATTTCGTGATCGACGGCGAGCCGATATCCGGCGCGCTGTTCGATCTCGGCCTTTTCGCGTTCCACAACGCGCGCGCGCTGCACGCGCGCGATCGCGGTCCGTACTTCTATCTGCCGAAGATGCAGAGCCATCGCGAAGCGGCGCTCTGGAACGACGTGCTCGCGCATATCGAGGCGACGCTGGCATTGCCGCCCGGCACGATCAAGGTCACGGTGCTGATCGAGACGCTGCCCGCGGTGTTCGAGATGGACGAGATCCTGTGGGCGCTGCGCACGCGCATCACCGGTCTCAATTGCGGGCGCTGGGACTACATCTTCTCGTACATCAAGACGCTGCGCGCCCATCACGATCGCGTACTCCCCGAACGCGGCCAGGTCGCGATGACGGTGCCGTTCCTGAAAGCGTATTCGGAGCTCCTGATCAGGACCTGCCACCGCCGCGGCGCGTTCGCGATGGGCGGCATGGCCGCGCAGATCCCGATCAACAACGATCCGGCCGCGAACGACGCGGCACTGGCGAAGGTACGCGCGGACAAGCTGCGCGAAGTCACGGCGGGCCACGATGGCACCTGGGTCGCGCATCCCGGCCTCGTGCCGGTCGCGCGCGAAATATTCGATGCGCACATGCCGACGCCGAATCAGCTGCAGGTGCGGCGCGAGGATGTCGTCGCTTCGCGCGACGCGCTGCTCGCGCCGAGCGCAGGCACGATCACGCGTGCGGGCTTCGAGAACAACATCGAGGTCTGCCTGCGCTATCTCGCGGCGTGGCTCGACGGGCAGGGCTGCGTGCCGATCCATCATCTGATGGAAGACGCCGCCACCGCCGAGATTTCCCGCACGCAGCTTTGGCAGTGGCTTCACGTCGGCGGCCGCACGCTCGACGGCAGCGACGTGCCGATCGATTTCCCGTTGTTCGACGCGACGCTGACCACGGTGCGCCAGCGTCTCGCCGCGACGCCGATGGCAGGGCAGGCGCGTGTCGCGCGCGCGTCCGAACTGCTGCACGAGCTCACGCACGCACGTGAGCTCGCCGATTTCCTCACGCTCGCTGCGTATCCCGAGTTGCCCTGACGCCTCGCCCGGACCTCAAGAGACTGCCATGAAGAACTCGTTGCCGACCGTCGAACAGATCAAGCTGGACTGGGCCAACAATCCGCGCTGGAACGGCGTCAGGCGCAACTATTCCGCAGAAGATGTCGTACGCCTGCGCGGGACCGTGCACGTCGAGCATTCGCTGGCGCGGATCGGCGCCGAGAAGCTGTGGGGCTATCTGCACAAGGAACCGTTCGTCAACGCGCTCGGCGCGCTGACCGGGAATCAGGCGCTGCAGCAGGTCAAGGCCGGCCTGAAGGCGATCTAT
>DAISJF010000242.1:0-4106 GCA_036821625.1 Rhodanobacteraceae bacterium | reverse complement strand
GCAGCGCGGCCGCATGCGCGGCAAGGCGTGGCGGGGCGGCGACGTCCACTACCTCGACTCGTCCGTCTGGTACATCGCGCCGAACGGTCTGCCGTCGGTCGAGCAGATTGTCGAGGAAGTCGCCACGGCGGTCGCGTTCCTGTGCCTGCCCGCGTCGAGCTACATCACGGGCGAATGCGTCGCGGTCGACGGTGGGTTCCTGCACTACGGCTTCTGATACGGGTCGTCGCGAGGCGGCGCGAGCTCCTGCTGGATCCAGCGCACTGAATCCAGCGCCCGAAGTGCGGCGTCACGGCGACCGGGCGATCAAGGTCCGCTACCTCTGGCGCAAGATCGATCGTGACCATGCGCGCTGGGAGCAGGCGCTCTCGTACGACGATCGGACCTGGGAGACGAACTGGACTGCCGATTTCACGCGCGCCGATCTGGCCATGGTCTGCGACAGCGGGCGCCCGAAGCGCCCGCCCCACGCGACTGAATCGGTTCGTCGCGGGCGGAAGGTTGATAGCCGAAAACGGCGAGTCCGCAGGCAGGAGCGGCGCTACCATGGCGCCGTGCAGGAAATCGCCCACCTTTCCCCGCTGAACCGCCGCATCTGCGACCGCGCGCGCGAAACGCGCGATCCGCGTTTCGACGGCCTCTTCTTCATCGCCGTCACGTCGACGCGGATCTTCTGTCGCCCGGTCTGTCCGGCGCCGGCGCCGAAGTCGCGCAACATCCGCTACTACGCGAGCGCGGCCGCGGCTGCGGCCGCGGGATTCCGGCCGTGCCTGCGCTGCCGTCCGGAAGCTGCGCCGGGATCACCGCTGCATCGGGCCAAGAGCGAGCTCGTCGCCGGCGCCCTGCGGCTGATCGAGGAAGGCGCGCTCGACGGGACTTCGCTGCCCGAGCTCGCGAGCCGTGTCGGCGTCGGCGAACGTCATCTGCGCCGCCTGTTCGCCGAAGAGCTCGGCGCGAGCCCGCTCGAAGTCGCGGCGACGCGCCGGCTCCTGTTCGCGAAGAAACTCCTGACCGAGACCGCGCTGCCGATCACCGCGATCGCGCCGGCCGCAGGCTACGCGAGCCTGCGTCGATTCAATGCCGCGTTTCTCGCAACATACGGCCGACCGCCGCGCGAAATCCGCCGCGCTCACGAAGCCGCTCCGGTCACGGACGAGCTGTCGCTGCGGCTGCCTTTCCGTCCGCCCTACGATTTCGCGCATCTGCTCGGATTCCTCGAACGGCGCGTGATCCCAGGCGTCGAAGCCGTCGACGCCAGCGGCTACCGGCGCAGCTTCGTCGCGGCGGGACATCCGGGCTGGCTCTCGGTCGCGCCGATCAAAGGCGAATCGGCGCTCGCGCTGCGCGTGCACCACGCAAGGCCAAGTGCGCTCGGCGAGATCGTCTCGCGCGTCAAGCGCATGTTCGACGTCGACGCGGACCCGCTCGCGATCCGCACGCACCTGCAGCGCGATCCGTTGCTGAAGCCGCTGTTGCGCCGCTGGCCGGGGCAGCGCCTGCCGAATGCGTGGGACGGGTTCGAGCTTGCCGTGCGTGCGATTCTCGGTCAGCAGGTCAGCGTCGCTGCGGCGCGCACGCTCGCGGCGCGGATCGCCGATCGTTACGGCTCGCGATTCGAGGAAGGCGCGGCGATCGGACTCCACGCGCTGTTTCCCGACGCACCGATGCTTGCCGACGCGCCGCTCGAGCGGATCGGCGTCATGCGCACGCGCGCCGACGCGATCCGCGCGCTCGCGCGTGCCGTGGTCGATGCACGCGTCCATTTCCGGCCGGAGCAGACGCTGGCCGAATTCGAGCGGAGCCTGATCGCGCTGCCCGGCATCGGTCCGTGGACTGCGCACTACGTCGCGATGCGCGCGCTCGGCCAGCCCGACGCGTTTCCGGCCGCCGATCTGATCCTGCGCCGCGCGGCCGGCAACGGCACGACGCTTGGCACACGCGAGGTCGAAGCGATGAGCGAAGCGTGGCGGCCCTGGCGCGCCTACGCGGTCATGCTGCTCTGGCGCAGCCAGGGTTGAGAAAGCGAGCCGCACCTGCGCTTGCCCGGAGACAACAGAAGGTTCTTTCGATGTTCTACGATTTCTTCGATTCGCCGATCGGTCCGCTCGTCGTCGTCTGCGACGACGAGGCGCTGATCCAGCTGAACCTGCCGAAAGGCGGCAAGCCCGGTCACGTCGCGCCGGAATGGCAGCGCTCTCCAAGTCGCCTGCGAGAAGCACGCGCGCAGCTGGCGGCCTATTTCGCCGGCCAGCTGCTGAACTTCGATGTGCCGCTTGCGCCGCACGGAACGCCTTTCCAGCGTCGCGTCTGGGATGAGTTGCTGCGCATTCCGTACGGCGACACGAGCAGCTACATCGAGCTCGCGCGTCGGCTCGGCCAGCCGAGCGCAATGCGTGCGGTCGGCGCCGCGAACGGAGCGAATCCGCTCGCGATCATCGTGCCCTGCCACCGCGTGATCGGCGCCGACGGCACGCTGGTCGGCTACGGCGGCGGTCTTGCGGCGAAGCGCTGGCTGCTCGATCACGAGCGCCGTCACGCGCCGGCGCCGTTGCTCGAGCTGAGACCCTAGCCGCCCTCGACTCAGCAGCCGCGCATGCGCTCGAGGATGTCCGTTTCCTGGCTTTTGAGCGCGGGCGTCGTGTCGCTGAACGCCTTGCCCAACTTGTACCGGACATCGTCGAGCGATTGCCTCAGGTACGCGCACGCTTCGCGTGGCGACGCCTCGTGGCACTCATCGTCGATCCACGTGCTCATGCCGCCGAAGGGCACGCTTCTCGCCGGAACGTGCGGAATCTGACGCAGGCCCGGTGCGGAAACGCCGATGCTGTTCTGAGGCGAGTACGCATCCGAGAGCGTTCGGCCCGGCACACCGAGCACGCCGAGCGGAACGAGCGCGCTGCCGCCTTCGCCGGTGTCGCTGATATAGGTCGTGCCGTCGTAGCGCGTGCAGAGAAAGAACGACGGCGGCGGAATCAGCGGCGCCGGCGGAGGTGGCGCGACGTCATCGGCCGCTGCATCCGTCGCAACGGTGACCGTCTCGACCGGCGCCGGCGGCGGCGGGTCGGGCATCTGGATCGTCTGCTGCTTCGCGCTCGTCGCGCACGGCCGATCCTGGAAACTCACGGCGCCGCGCGCGTCGATGCACTTGTACACCATCGTCGCCTGTACCGTGCCGGCGGCCGCGAGAGCGATCAGCGCGAGAGCGATGCGCATGTACCGCATCTTACGCTTCACCCTTGCCGCTTTTCCCCTCTCCCGCTTGCGGGAGAGGGTAGGGTGAGGGCCGACGGAGTGAAGCGCTCCACCGGATTCCCTCACCCGCGCCTTCGGCGCGGCCTCTCCCGCTAGCGGGAGAGGCGACAGCAGGCGCTTGCGTCCGACCTCAGTGCGCCGCGTGCGGTTCGGACGGCAGCGCAGGCGACGACGACTCGGTCTCGGCCGCTTCGCGCCGCCTGCGCACGGCGCGGCGGATCACCAGATAGAAGACCGGCGTCAGCAAGAGGCCGAAGAACGTCACGCCGAGCATGCCCGAGAACACCGCCACGCCCATCGCGCGGCGCATCTCGGAGCCGGCTCCGGTCGAAGTCACCAGCGGAATCACGCCCATCACGAACGCGAGCGATGTCATCAGGATCGGGCGCAGGCGCAGGCGGCACGCATCGAGCACGGCCTGCCAGGTCGATTCGCCCATCGCCTCGCGGTCCTTGGCGAACTCGACGATCAGGATCGCGTTCTTGCAGGCGAGGCCTATCAGTACGATCAAGCCGATCTGAGTGAAGATGTTGTTGTCGCCGCGCGTGACCTGCACGCCGAGGATGGCGCAGAGCAGCGTCATCGGCACGATCAGGATCACCACGAGCGGCAGGGTGACGCTTTCGTACAGCGCGGCGAGCACGAGGAACACGAGCAGCACGACCAGCGGGAAGATGAGCATCATCGTGTCGCCGGCGAGGATCTGCTGGTAGGTCAGGTCGGTCCATTCGTAGCCGAAACCGTTCGGCAGCTCCTGCGCGAGCACTTCCTCGATCGCCTTCTGCGCCTGGCCCGAGCTGTAGCCCGGTGCGGCTGCGCCGTTGAGCTCGGCGGCGAGGAAGCCGTTGTAATGC
>DAISJF010000241.1:0-4112 GCA_036821625.1 Rhodanobacteraceae bacterium | reverse complement strand
CTCGATCGACGTCGCGAGCTGCCCCGCGAACACCAGCGCGCCCTGCATCACGGTCAGGAAAATCGCCGGCTCGCCGGCAAGCGCAACGCCGATCTCCGAGGCGATCCGCTCGATCGCACGCGTGAGTGCCGCCTGACCATGCACGAGCTCGGCACGCTTCAGCGCAACGGCGAGTTCCGGCGGCGACATCAATCGACCTTCAGCGTCGCATCATCGAGCGCAGTGACGCGCGCAACGAAGTTGTCGCGCTGCGGATTTTCCGCCAGCGCCTGCCACGTCTGTGCGACCACGCCCTGCAACGCCGCGATCTTTTCCGGCGCGCACGGCTCCGCGTGCCGGCTCGCCGCGAGCGCTTCCGGCACGATGCCGGCGCCGCACGCCAGCACGAGATCGCAGCCGGCCAGGAGATGCGCCTCGATCCGCGCGCCGATGCCGCCGATCGATTCGGTGGCGGCCATGCCGATGTCGTCGCCGAGCACGACGCCGCGAAAGCCGAGCTCTCCGCGCAGGATGTCCTCGACCCAGATGCGCGAGCACCCGGCCGGCCGCGCATCGACTTGCGGATAGGTCACGTGCGCGAGCATCACCGCATCGGCGCCCGCGGCGATGCCGTCGGCGAACGGAACGAGATCGGTCTCGCGCAGGAGATCGAGCGGACGCCGGTCGATCGCCACGTCGAAGTGCGTGTCTTCTGCGACGCTACCGTGTCCCGGAAAATGCTTGAGCGTTGCCGCCATTCCCGCCAGGCGCATGCCGCGCAGATACGCCTGCGTCAGTTCGGAGACGGTCTCGGGATCGGCTGCGAATGCGCGCTCGCCGATCGCAAGGTTGCCGCGCGCGAGATCGGCGACGGGTGCGAAGCTCATGTCGATGCCGATCGCGCGCATCTCGCTCGCCATCAGCCAGGCGTGCTCCTCGGCGGCCGCCACCGCGGCAGAGGCGTCGCGCGCAAAGAGCTCGCCGATGCGTGCGAGCGCCGGCAGGCGCGTGAAGCCGGGACGGAAGCGCTGCACCGGGCCGCCTTCCTGATCGACGCAAACGAGGAACGGATCCGGGCGCTCGGCGCGTATGTCGTCGATCAGCGCCGTCACCTGTTCGCGGCCCTCGAAATTCCGCGTGAACAGGATCACGCCGCTGACCTGCGGCGTCGCCAGCCAGCGCCTGTCTTCGGCGGTCAGGTTTTTTCCGGGCAGCCCGATGATCAGCATGCGCGAGACTTGGAACTGTGCTTCAGGGATCCGTAGTCTATCGCGACCTCCGGCGTCGACGTCACGCGCCTGTTCCATCGGGCGTCTGCGACGCGCGCTCATCGGCACTCCAGCGTGAATACGGGTGCGTCGCGAGATGGATGTTGTAGTAGCGCGCGAGATCGCTGACCTCGGGGCCGAGCCAGGCCGGGTGCGGAAAAGTCTCATCCGCATGGTCAAGCTCGATCTCGGCGACGACGAGGCCCGCATTCGCGCCGAGGAATTCATCGATCTCGAACAAGTATCCACCCACATCGACATCGTGCCGTATCTTTTCCACGAGGTCGCCGGCCAGCGTCGCCAGCAGGCGTCGCGCGTCCGCCAGCGGGATCGGATATTCGTATTCGTCGCGCTCGACGCCGGGCGTCGCCGACTTGATGTTGAGCCACGCCTCTTCGCCCGCTGTGCGCACGCGCACGGAGCAGCGCGACGATGGCGGCCCGGCGAGATAGCCCTGCGTGATGCGCCGGCTGCGCGAGGCCTCGCGACGCCACGCATCGCCGACGATGAGAAACTTGCGTTCGATCTCAGTGGGCATGGGTCTGTTCCAGCTAACGCTCGAACAGCGCAATCGACTCGACATGCGCCGTGTGTGGGAACATGTCCATCACGCCGGCAGCCGACAGACTGAAGCCGTGGCGTTGCACGAGCGTGCCGGCGTCGCGCGCGAGCGAACCGGGATGACAGGATACGTAGACCACGCGACGCGTCGCCTTGCGCGGCAGGTATTCGAGCGCGGCGGCAGCGCCGGAGCGCGGCGGATCGAGCAGGATCTTGTCGTAATCGCGCGTCGCCCATGGCGTATGCGCCTGCTCAGCAGCGAGGTCGGCGGCTGCGAATTCCACGTTCCCGATGCGGTTTGCCGCCGCATTCGCGCGTGCCCGCGCGACCAGCGCGTTGTCGCCTTCGACGCCGACGACGTTGCCCGCGCGACGCGCGATCGGCAACGTGAAATTGCCGAGGCCGCAGAACAGATCGAGCACGTTCTCGTCCTCGCGAGGATCCAAGAGCTCGAGCGCGCGCGCGATCATGCGCCGGTTCATGCCCGCGTTGACCTGCACGAAATCGAGCGGCTCGAATGAGATTTCGACATTCGAGGCCGGAATCCGGAATGACAAATGGAGTTTCTCGGGCCACAGCGCACGCACACTGTCCGGACCACCGGGCTGAAGCAGGATCGCGAGCTGATGTTCCTTGCCGAACGCGGCAAGGCGATCGGTATCTGCCGCGGAAAGCGGGCGCAGATTGCGGAACACGAGCGCGACGACCGCGTCGCCGGCGGCGATCTCGATCTGCGGGATATCGCGCTGCGCTTCGAGCGAGCCGAGCAACGCGGCGAGTGCTTCGATGCGCGATCCGACCTCGGGCAGCAGCGTGTAGCACACGGAAAGATCGGCGACGAAACGCGGGTTGTCTTCGCGGAAACCGACCAGCACCTTGTCCTTCTTCGCCACCCACTTGACCGACAGCCGGCCCCTGCGCCGATAACCCCAGGCCTCGTCGACGAGCGGATCCAGCCAGCGCTGCGGCTCGACCTTGCCGATCCGTTCGAAGTTCTCGGCGAGCACGCGCTGCTTGGCCCGGATCTGGTCGGCGACCGACAGATGCTGCAGCGCGCAGCCGCCGCACGCGCCGAAATGCGGGCAGCGCGGCTCGATCCGCTGCGCGGATCTCGTCAGCAGCGAATCGACGCGCGCTTCGTCGAAGTGCCGATGGCGCGTCGTGATGCGCACGGTCGCGCGCTCGCCCGGCAGTGCGCCCGCGACGAACACGGTCTTCCCGCCGATGCGGGCGACGCCGCGGCCATCGTGCGAAAGGTCGGTGATTTCGACTTCGTGGGCTTGCATGCGGAGATTTGTCAATCGGAGCCGGCTTCGGCGCGGCATTCATCGCCAGGCACAGGGACGATTATCTCCGTTTCGGGCGACCACGGGCGCTGCGAACCCGCTGTTCACGCTCACGAATGATCGATCTTGCGCCACCGTTGTGCATCTAGGGCCTTACTCGCTCCGCCGCGTCGACCGACGATTGACGCGTTCGACTGCGCTCGCCATCCTGTCGCGCAACCCAGGATGCAGCAGCGATCCCGCGCCGTGCCCAACATCCTCGTCGCCGACGACAATCCGGTAACACTCCGCTTCTTCTCCGAAGCGCTGGCGCAGCTCGGGCTGGGCTGCGAGCTCGCCAACGACGGCATCGAGGCGGTCCAGCGGTGCGCGCGGGCGTCGTTCGATCTTGTTCTGCTCGATGCGCGCATGCCCGGCCTCGATGGGATACAGGCGCTCGTCCGGATTCGCGCGGAATCCGGTCCCTCGCGCAATGCCGTCGCGGTGGCAACGACGGCCGATACGAGCGAGCCCGCGCGACGCGATCTCATCGCCGCCGGATTCGTCGACGTGATCGTCAAACCGGTCAGCATCGGATCGCTGCGCGGCGCGCTGGCGCAGCATCTTCCGGCGCTCGCCGAAGAAACGGCAGGCGACAGGGAACGGTTCGACCCGGCACGCCTCGACGACGAATACGCACTGGCGGCCGTCGGCGGCGACGCGTCGATCCTCGCGGCCTTGCGCGGATTACTCGTTGCGGAGCTCGATGCGCTGCCGGCCGAGGTGGCCGCCCTGATCGCGCACGACGATGCCGCCGCGATGCGCGATCGTTTGCATCGGCTCGACGCGTCCGCGGGATTCTGCGGCGCACCGGGGCTGGTCCATGCCGCTGCAACACTACGTGCCGCGTTCGACCCGTCGAGCGGCTGGCCGCGAGCGGACATCGATGCGTTTCTCGACGCGTGTGCGCGGGTTCGTGCGCAGATCGCCGCGGCGGGAACCGCGAGCCGCTAGACGAAATCCGGCGTCGTTGCGCTTT
>DAISJF010000240.1:0-4117 GCA_036821625.1 Rhodanobacteraceae bacterium | reverse complement strand
GCATGCAATGGATGCTCGCGCCGACCGATCTCAACGATCAGAATCCGAATCCGGATCTCGCTCCGGACGTCGTCAGCAATTCCTGGAGTTGCATTGCGTCCGAAGGCTGCACGGTCGGCGACGAGATCGAAGGTGCGGTCGACAATATCGTCGCCGGCGGCATCTTCTTCGCCGTCGCCGCGGCAAACAACGGTCCGGCCTGCGAAACGATCACCGATCCGCCGGCCATCTACGATGCGAGCTTCGTCGTCGGGGCGACCGATACGGGCGATCACATGGCGGGTTTCTCGAGCCGCGGGCCGGTCGTGGGCAGCGCGCTGATCCGGCCGGACCTGTCCGCGCCCGGCGTCAATGTGCCGTCGGCATGGCCGCCGAACACGTATCAGAACCTGAGCGGCACGAGCATGGCGACGCCGCACGTGGCCGGCGCGGCTGCGCTGTTGATGAGCTTCGATCCGTCACTCAAGGGTCATCCCGACGAGATAGCAGCGATCCTGCGCGCGACCACGGTGACCGACGGCGTCACCGATCCGTCCAATCCCGGCTGCGGCGGACTCACGATCAACGACTGGCCGAACTATCAGGCGGGCTACGGTCGTCTGGATGCCTATTCGGCCGTCGTGCTCGCGGATACGATCTTCGCCGATGGGTTCGACGCCACGCAATGAGAGCAGCGCGACGACGGAGCGTGACAGCACGCTCGTCGTCGCCATCTCGTCGCGGGCGCTGTTCGACCTCGGCGAAAGCCACGCGCTGTTCGAGCGCGAGGGCATCGATGCGTTCGCGCGCTATCAGATCGCGCGCGAGGACGAGCTGCTCGCGCCCGGCATCGCTTTCCCGCTGGTACAGAAGCTGCTGCGACTGAACCGTGCGGCGCCCGAGGCGCCGCATGTCGAAGTGATTCTGCTGTCGCGCAACTCCGCCGATACGGGGCTGCGCATCTTCAACTCGATCGAGCACTACGGGCTCGACATCGTGCGCGCCGCGTTCACGCGCGGCGAATCGACTCTGCCTTACGTGAACGCGTTCGGCGCGGATCTGTTTCTCTCGGCCAATCCCGAAAGCGTCGCGCTGGCGCTCGAGTCGGGGATCGCCGCGGCGACGATCCTGCCGTCGAAGGCGCCGCGGCGTCCGTCGGAGCAGCTGCGCATCGCCTTCGACGGCGATGCGGTGCTGTTCGACGACGAAGCCGAGCGGATCTCCGAGCAGGGCGGCATCGACGCATTCCACCGCAACGAGACCGAACGCGTGCGCGAGCCGCTGTCGGGCGGCCCGTTCCGCGGTTTTCTCGATGCGTTGCACGGGTTGCAAGCCGCGTTTCCGAGCGAGAACTCGCCGATCCGCACCGCGCTGGTCACCGCACGTTCCGCGCCCGCGCACAAGCGCGTGATCCTGACCTTGCGCGAGTGGGGCGTGCGCATCGACGAAGCGCTGTTCCTCGGCGGCCGCGACAAAGGGCCGTTTCTCGATGCGTTCGGCGCCGACATCTTCTTCGACGATTCGGCGCACAACGTCGAATCGGCGCGGCAGCACGTCGCGACCGGGCACGTGCCGCGGCCGGGCGAACCTGCGAAATAGGCTCGGTGCGCTGCGCTAGAACGCTCCGAGCGCAACGACCTTCGCGATCAGGTCGCGGCGTCTGCTTTCGGCGAGCGGCTTGTGGAAATGCGCGATGACGTGCTCGAAGCCCGTCGGCACGAATCCGGCCGCCCGCGTCACCTCGAGCGCGCGCGCGTCGCCGCAGTGGCCGAAGAACGCCTCGCACTCGTCGGCGTACTTCGCGAACGCGTACTTCAGGATCAGGAACAGCACGCCGCCGGCGGCGGATACCGCCTCGCGATGCGGCGCTGCCATCGCGCGGATCGTATCGCCGTCGGTGCAGGAGCCGCCGGAAAGATAGACCTCGCGGAACGGCCGCATGTGCGAATAGCCCGCCAGACGCAACGTCCCGTCGCCCGCGCGGTAGAACGCCGCGAGATGGTGCGGCATTTCGGGCGGCGTCTGCGCGTACTTGCGCCGGAACAACGCGCCGGCGATGAAGCGCGCATCGTCGATCTCGCTGATCGTCAGGAACGAGCGGACGCTTTCGGGAATCGTGTCGGCTGCGGATGTCGGCATCGACGTCGTCATTGGAGTATCCGTGCGAGCTCGTCCGCCGAGCGCCAGTGGAATCCCGAAATGTAGCGCGGCAGGTTCCAGCGGTCGCTGGTCGTTTCGAGCGGTTTCGGTTCCGAGCCGAACGCGGCGCGCAGCCGGTGCTCCGCCGCGTGCTTCGGCAGATATTCGCGCACGAGGTATTCGTTCGTCTCGCCGTAAGGGTACGCGAACAGTCCTGCGCGTGCCGCGCGCGCGTGCGCGTCGAGCCAGTCGTTGGCCTGCCGGATCTCGGCGTCGGCGTCGGCGTATGTGTCGATGGTCCTGAACGTGCCCTTGTTCTGCTCGCGCTGCACGGTCGCGGGCAGGGTCGCGTGGTTGTGGTCCCAGCTGTGGCTTTCGATCGCGATCAGGCCCTCGCGCTCGGCATCGCGCCACCAGACGTCGGTCCACCAGCCGCGACCGATCAGGCACGTCCGATCGAGAATCGCGCGCGCCTGCGGCGAAACGATCACGAAGCTCGTCGCGTGCACGGGCGCGCGCGTGACGGCGGCGAAATCGCGCAGCACGCCGGCGAACGCGCGCTGGCGGCCGCAGGTCGGATGATCGAGGTCGTACCAGTCGAACCACGAGCCATCGTCGAACGTGATCGCGACCGCGTCGTCGGCGTCCGATTCCGGCGCCCGGCCGTCGAGCACGTCGACCAGCCGCGAGAGCGGGACGATGCGGCGGCCGCACGCATGGATGCGCCGGAGATCTTCGGCGAGCGCCACGTGATCGTTGTCCGCGTAATCGTTTCCGCCGACGTTGTTCGAGTGATAGGTGAGGATCGGGACGCGCATGGAGCGGCGAGGATACGGCCTGGCGCCCGGATTTCCAGCCCGGTCGTGCCGCCGCGTGGTTGCAGGCGGTCCGCACCGCTACAATACGCGACTTTGCCCGCCTCCGGACCGCCGGCCATGCCCGCCACGCCCCTGAATCCGACCGATCTCTACGACGTCCGCTCGCTGCTCACGGACGAGGAGCGCATGGTGCAGGACACCGTCGCGCGCTTCACCGACGAGCGCGTGCTGCCGATCATCGGAGACTGCTTCGACAAGGCGGTGTTCCCGAAGCACCTGATTCCGGAGATGGCCGAGCTTGGCCTGCTCGGCTCGTCGCTGCCGACCGAATACGGCTGCGCGGGCATGAACGCGGTGAGCTACGGCCTCATCTGCCAGGAGCTCGAGCGCGGCGATTCGGGCATCCGCTCGTTCGCGTCGGTGCAGTCCTCGCTGTGCATGTATCCGATCTACGCGTACGGCAGCGAAGATCAGCGCAGGCGCTGGCTGCCGGACATGGCGGCCGGAAAAGTCATCGGCTGCTTCGGCCTGACCGAGCCGCACGGCGGTTCCGATCCGGCCAACATGAAGACCAACGCGAAGAAGGACGGCGGCGACTGGGTGCTCAACGGCGCCAAGATGTGGATCACGAACGGCAACCTCGCGCACATCGCGATCGTCTGGGCGATGACCGACGAAGGCATCCAGGGCTTCATCGTCGAGAAGGATTTCAAGGGATTCACGGCGCAGGAGATCCACAAGAAGATGAGCCTGCGCGCTTCGGTCACGAGCGCGCTCTACTTCGACAACGTGCGCGTGCCCGAGGCGAACCGCCTGCCAAACGTGAAAGGCCTGAAAGGTCCGCTCGGTTGCCTGACGCAGGCGCGCTACGGCATCACATGGGGTCCGATCGGCGCCGCGATCGCGTGCTTCACCGAGGCAACGCAATACGCGAAGGAGCGCGTCCTGTTCGAGCGCCCGATCGCGGCGACACAGGCGGTGCAGCTCAAGCTCGCCGACATGGCGCGGCGGATCACGCTCGCGCAGCTCCTCTCGCTGCAGCTCGGCCGCCTCAAGGACGCCGGCAGGATGCAGCCGACGCAGGTTTCGCTGGCGAAGTGGAACAACGTGCGCATGGCGATCGACATCGCGCGCGAATGCCGCGACGTGCTTGGCGGCGCCGGCATCACGGTGGAGCATTC
>DAISJF010000239.1:0-4129 GCA_036821625.1 Rhodanobacteraceae bacterium | reverse complement strand
CCGCTGCCGCTCTCCGCGCAGACCAGCTACGCGCAGCTCTTCGATGCTGCGCAAGCTGCAGACCTTGCGCGCTCCGCGTCGAGCCTGCAGGGTTCGTTCGCAAGCAAGAAGGTCAAAGGCAATACCTACTGGTACTTCCAGCATACGGATGTCTCCGGGCGCCTCCGGCAAATCTACGTCGGGCCGGACAATCCCCGGACGCGCGCGCTCATGCGCGAGCACCGCGGACGCGCGTCGGGGAAGCGTCTGCAGCAGCTCGTCAACTCCGCGATTGCGCTCGGCTGCGAACCGATCCTGCTGCCGCACTTCCGCGTCATGCGTCGTCTCGCCGATTACGGATTCTTCAACGCCGGTGGAGTGCTGATCGGCACGCACGCGTTTCTGGCGTACGGCAACATGCTCGGTGTGCGCTGGGGCGAGACCTCGCGCACGCAGGATGTCGACTTCGCGCATGCGGGCAAGCAGATGGCGATTGCGCTGCCCGGAAACGTGCAGGTCGATGCCCACGCGGCGATCGATTCGCTGGCGATGGGCTTCCTGCCGGTGCTGACCGTGGCGGGACGCGCCGGTGCCAGCTATGCGACCCCGAGCGATCCCGATTTCCAGCTCGATTTCCTCACGCCATTGCATCGCGGAGCGGACGAACCTTACGAGCATCCGCAGCTCAAGATCACGCTCCAGCCGATGCGATTCATGGAATACCTGCTCGAGGACGTGCAGCAGGCCGCACTGTTCTCGGCCGAAGGCGTCGTGGTCGCGAACGTGCCGCATCCGGCGCGCTACGCGCTGCACAAGCTCCTTGTCTTCGCAGAACGCGGCGCCACGCGCCGGGTCAAGGCGAACAAGGACCTTCGCCAGAGCGGCGCATTGCTCTCGTTCTATCGGGCGACGTCGGCGCGGGAAGTCGAAGCCGCGTGGAAAGATCTCGTGGCCCGCGGCCCGGGCTGGCGGGAACGCGCAGTTCGCGGCCGCGATGCGCTGGATGCCATCGCGCCGGAGCTCGCTGCAAAAGCATGGCTGCGTGCGCCGACGCGGCGCGTGGCGCGTCAGCGCAAGCGTTGAACCGCGGCGCCGCTGTCGAAACCATCCGCGAAGATTTCGTCGTACAGCACCTTGAATCCGGGCTGCAACGGCCAGCCCGGATTGCCGCCCGGATGATTGCGGTAGGCGCCGACATCGAGGTCGGGGAAGCGCAGCTCGGCGTTGAAGTCGTCCGTCGCGATCGTCGCGGCGTCGCCGGTGCCCACGAGCCGGCCCGTCTGCGGCACGAGGTCCTGCGGAGGGGCGCCCGAAAAGTTCGCGTCGGTGAAATCGGCCGCGATGTCGCCGCTCGCGTCGAAACCGCCGGACACGCCGCTCAATCCGCCCATGCCGACGTTGGCGACGAGCGTGACGAGATTCGTCGATCCGTTCGCGAATACCGCGCTGCCGTTCGGCGCATAGAGCGCATTGTTCGCGACGAGCACCGTTCCGGCGACATCGCTGATGTGCAGCGCATCGCCGCTCGCCTTCAGCACCGTGTTGTTGACGATCTCGAGATTGCCGACCGTGCCCCCTTGGGAGGCGTGGATGCCGATGCCTTCGGCAGCCGCGCTCAGCACGATGTTGTTGCGCACGATCGCATCGGCGGTGACCTGGATGCCGTTGTCGCCGCTGTTCCAGACGAGGTTGCGCTCGATCACGTTCGGCGCGCCGTTGCCGTTGACGTGGTAGAGCGTGATGCCCGGGTAGCCGGTGTCGTGGATCACATTGTCGCGCACGACGTTCGCGTAGCTGCCGGCCTTGATCTCGATGCCGTCGCCCTGGGTCACGCTCGATCCGTTCAGATCGTGGATGTAGTTGTTTGCGACCAGCGAATCGTGCACGCGGCAGGCGTCGTCGTTGCAGCCGAGATAGAAGCCTTCGCCGGTGTCGCCGGTGTGGTCGATCTCGTTGTGAAAGAACGTGAGCCGCGCGTAGACGTTGCCGCCATCGTTCGCGCTGATCGCGTTCGCGGCCGTGTCGTGCACGTGGCAGTTGCGCATCGTGAAATCCGACGTGTTCGTCAGGCGTATGCCGCGCGAGCCGCCGCTGAACTCGATGCCGTCGATGACGACGAAGACCGAGTCGACGATGTTGACGATGTTCTGGCCGTCGTCGACGTAGTGCACGACCGGCTGCTGACCCGTCGCGGCGCGGATCACGATCGGCTGCTGTGCCGTACCAGCGAGATCGAGCTCGAAATAGCTCGACAAGAGATAGGTGCCGCCGTCCATGATCAGCGTATCGCCGGGTTGCAGGTTCTGCATCGCCGAACGGAAATCGTCGCCCGGGCCGATCTCGATGTCGGTGGCCGAGGCGCGCGCGCCCCACGCCACAAGCGTGGCGGCAAGACACAGTCGGATGGCAGTCCGATCGAACATCGCGCGGCCCTGCTAGCGCGGGAGAGCACGCTGCAATGCTGCCGCGAATTCCTGCGGACTTGTGAGCGGCGGATCACACGCCGCGCCACGGCACAGGTACGCGACGACGTCGTCGCGTGCGTTCTGGTGCGCCAGCACGCCGGGCAATTCCGGCGCGTCGGCCGGGATCGCATACGAGCCGACATCCTGCGCTTGGGCATCGAGCACCGCGCGCCACGCGCGCAGCGCGCCCTCGTCGCGATAGCGGATCACGACGTGTGCGGGCGGCTCGAGAAAATCGCGCAGCGCGAGCAGCAGCGCACAGCACGCCTGCGGATACTCCTCGAGAATGCCCCAGGCCGCTCGCAGCGTGCGCTCGGCCGCGGCGAGGTAGCGCGCCTCGCCGATGAGATGACCGAGCTCGAGCAACGCGCGTGCTGCGACGCCATTGCCGGACGGCAGCGATTCGTCCGTGAAAGGCTTCGGGCGTTGCGGCAGCGCTTCCGCATCGTGTGCCGTGAAAAAGAAACCGCCGCGTTGCGTGTCCTCGAAGCTTGCGAGCAGCGCGTCGGCGAGCGCGATCGCCCAGTCGAGATCGCGCCGGTTCCAGCGCACGTGCAGCATCGCCAGCAGTGCGTCGAGCAGGAACGCGTGATCGTCCAGATACGCCGGAAACTTCGCGACGCCGCCGGCATGGCAGGCGAACAGGCGGCCGTCGCGCCAGACGTTCGCGTGCAGAAAATCAAGAGCGCGCTGCGCTTCGGCGAGCAGCGGACGATCGGGTTGCCAGCGCGCTGCGCGTGCGGCGCCCGCAATCATCAATGCGTTCCAGGAGGTCAGGATCTTGTCGTCGAGGCCCGGGCGCACACGTCGGTCGCGCGCGACGAGCAGCTTGCCGATCGCGCTGCCGAGCCTTCGCCGGACTTCGTCGGACGCGAGCGACGTGCGCGCCGCGATCTCGTCGAACGACGCCGAGACGACGAGATGCCAGGCCTCGCCCTCGAAGTTCGGTGGACGATCGAGGCCGTAGCGAAGCTCGACGATCGCGAATGCGCCGGGATCGAGCAGCGCGCGAACCTCCTCGCGCCGCCAGACGTAGTAACGGCCTTCCTCGCCCTCCGAATCGGCATCGAGCGAGCTCCAGAATCCGCCGGACGGCGCGATCATCTGGCGAGCGACCCATGTCGCGCATGCGCTCGCCGGTCTCGTGAAGCCGGGTTCGTCGAGCACGACGGCGGCGCGCGCGTAGAGCGGCAGGAGCTGCGCGTTGTCGTAGAGCATCTTCTCGAAGTGCGGAATCTCCCACTGCGCATCGACGCAGTAGCGGAAGAAACCGCCGCCCAGATGATCGTCGAGTCCGCGCAGCGCCATGCGTTCGAGGGTCAGGCTCGCCATCGCGCGCGGCGCCGGCGTGCTCGCGTGCTCGTCGTGCGCGTGCGCGAGCAGGAGCTCGATCTCGCCGGCATGCGGGAATTTCGGTCCGCCGACGTGGCCGCCATTTTCCTTGTCGAACGCCGCAGCGATGCGGACGAGCGCATTGCGGATCGGCGCGTCGTCGAGCGCGTCCGCATGCGGGCTCCCGCGCGCGTGATCGGCAAGGAACGACGCGAGCGCATCGTTCTGCGAGCGCACCTCTTCAGGCTTCGCGTCGAACCACGCGCGCACGCCTTCGAGGACCTGCACGAACGCGGGCGTCCCGTAGCGCGGCGTCGGCGGGAAGTACGTGCCGGCGAAGAACGGCATCAGGT
>DAISJF010000238.1:0-4152 GCA_036821625.1 Rhodanobacteraceae bacterium | reverse complement strand
AGTCGAAGACGGTGCGGCTCGACCACGACGCGGGTCAGCGCGCCGCCGATGCCGTCGTCGTCGTCCTCGCCCAACTGGGTGACCGCCGTGGCGCGCATGGCGGCGGCGATTTCCTCGCTGCTGGGCTGCACGCGGATGGTCGAGAGAATCTGGATGCGATCGCTCGGATCGATGCGCGCGGCGAGGATTTCTTCTTCGCTCGCCGTGACGTGCACGGTCGGCAGCATCGGCAGCGGCGCGGTGAAGGAGGCCGCAACGGTGTCGTCGGCGTCCGGCCGCACCGTGACGGTGTCGAGCGTGACGATCGGCAGCGTGGAAGCGGCGGTCGCGGCGGGGTTGGCGTTGGAATGCAGGGCAGCGGCACCGAGAACGATTGCGCCCGTCAGCGCGAATAAGCCGAGCCGGATAGCGGGAGTGGACGTGTTCATGATCATCTCTTTGCTTCGTGAGTTGATGTTGCGGTGTTGTATGTAACTATAACACTAAATCACATGATGTCAACAACTATTTTTCGAAAAGTGGGAAAGGGCGGCGCGTAGGGGCTCGATTTATCGAGCCCGCTTTTGATTTTATTGAGAATTATTCGGAGGAGCGGGCGCCATGAATGGCGCCCCTACGCGGGATAGGCGGAGCCGTCCGCTGCAAATCAGGCGACTTCGGCTTGTTCCAGTTCGTGCTGGGCGGCCAGCCAGGCTTCTTCGAGCTCGCCGATCTGGGTGGCAAGGGTGCTCGATTTTTGGCTCAGTTCGCGCATTTGCGCCGTGGCGGCGCTGGCGTAGAACCCCGGATCGGCAAGCTGGGTGTCGAGCGCGCGCTTGTCTTTGTCCAACGCGGCTATGCGCTGTTCGATCTCGGCCAGTTTCTTGCGCAGCGGCGCAGCCTTGGCGCGCGCATCCGCGCCGGTTTTGCTGCTGCGGTTGCGCCGGTCTTCCTTGTTCTTGCCGGCCGATGACGGCGCGGCGGACGCGTTCGACTCTTCGGCTTTCGCGCGCTGCACGATGCGCGCGTAGTCGTCGAGGTCGCCGTCGTAGTCGGCGACGCGGCCGCCGCCGACGTGCAGCAGGGTGGTGCAGCAGGTGCGGATCAGCGCGCGGTCGTGCGAGACGAGGACGGTCGCGCCTTCGTAATCGTTGAGCGCTTCGGTCAGCGCTTCGCGCATGTCGAGATCGAGATGGTTGGTCGGCTCGTCGAGCAGCAGCAGATTCGGCTTCTGATATACGGTCAGCGCAAGACAGAGCCGCGCCTTCTCGCCGCCGGAGAATGGCGCCACGGGTTCGAGTGCGCGATCGCCCTGGAAGCCGAAACCGCCGAGGAAGTCGCGCGCGCCGCGCTCGCCGAGCGCGGGATCGAGCTCGAGCAGATGTTCGACCGCGGTCGACTTCGCATGCAGCTGTTCGAGCTGATGCTGGGCGAAGTAGCCGATCTTCAGATCGCGCGCGGCGATCATCTCGCCCGCGAGCGGTGCAAGCTGCCCCGCGAGCACCTTGATCAGCGTCGACTTGCCCGCGCCATTCGCGCCGAGCAGGGCGATGCGGTCGCCGGGCACGAGGCTGAGCTTGATCTTGTCGAGCACGACGCGCTCGCCGTAACCGGCCGCGACTTCGTCGAGACGCAGCAGCGGATCGGGCATCGCGGCCGGCTGGCGGAATTCGAAGCGGATCGTCGAGGCGGCGCGCACCGGCGCAATGTCGACCATGCGTTCGAGCGCCTTGATCCGGCTCTGCGCCTGGCGCGCCTTCGACGCTTTCGCGCGGAAGCGGTCGACGAAGCTTTGCAGATGCGCGCGTTCGCGCTGCTGCTTTTCCAGCATCGACTGCTGCTGCGCGAGGCGCTCGCCGCGCTTGCGTTCGAAGCCGGTCAGGTTGCCGGCGAACAATTCCACGCGCTGCTCGGCGATGCTGAGCATGTGCGTGGCGACGGCGTCGAGAAATTCGCGGTCGTGCGAGATGACGAGCAGGGTGCCGGTATACTTTTTCAGCCAGCCTTCGAGCCAGATCACCGCGTCGAGATCGAGGTGGTTGGTCGGCTCGTCGAGCAGCAGCAGGTCCGAACGGCACATCAGCGCCTGGGCGAGATTCAGGCGCATGCGCCAGCCGCCGGAGAAGTCGCGCACGTTGCGCGTCTCATCGCCCACGCCGAAGCCGAGGCCGTGAAGCAGGGCACCCGCGCGCGCATGCGCGGCGTAGCCGTCGATGGTGAGCAGGCGCTCGTGCAGCGCGGCTTGGCGCAAACCGTCGTGCGCGGCTTCGGCGGCGGCGAGGTCGCGTTCGATCTGACGGAATTCGGTGTCGCCGTCGAGCACGTAGTCGAGCGCCGACACGTCGAGCGCTTCGACTTCCTGCTTGACCCAGGCGAGCGTCCAGTTCTTCGGTCGTTCGAAATGGCCGGCGTCGGGCTGCAACTCGCCCGCGACGAGAGCGAGCAGGCTCGATTTGCCCGCACCGTTGCGCCCGCTGATGCCCACACGCCAGCCGGCGTGCAGTTGCAGGGTCATGGATTGGAACAAAAGCAGGGGGCCGCGCCGGAGCGCGAGATCGTCGAAACGGAGCATGCGTATATTCTACCGCACTCGACCGCCGCCGCCGGAAACTGAACGGAACGCGGATTCTGGGGAACCCCGCACATTTCACCGGGTCGAACTCCCCGGTTTATTTGCCTTCGCGGAATGGGAGCCGCACAATACACCGCCTTTTTGGCGCCGGCGCGTTGCGCGGCCGGCGTTCCGGATCCGTTTGCGGATCGCTCACCGAAGATTTCTCGAGTTACCCAGGAGCATACATGACTCAGTTTGTGCGCAAGACCCTGATCGCCACCGCCGTTGCCGGCGTGATGTCCTTTGCCGGCGCTGCGTTCGCGCAAGCCCCGGCCGCCGCAGCCCCCGCGGCTCCGGCCGCGAACAAGGCCATCGACGCGAAGTTCAAGAGCGAGAAGGAGAAGTACGGCTATCTCGTCGGCACGAAGGTGGCCGAGAACCTGAGCCAGATCAAGGACGAAGTCGACGTCAACGCACTCGTCAGCGCGCTGCAGGCGGGCCTGAAGGGCACCAAGCCTATCCTGACCCCGGAAGAGCTCAATCAGGTCAACCAGGAGTTCATGCAGAAGCACCAGGCTGCGGTCATGGCCAAGCGTTCCGAGGAAGCGAAGAAGAACCAGGCTGACGGCGATGCCTTCCTGGCGAAGAACAAGGCCAAGGCCGGCGTGAAGACGACCGAATCGGGCCTGCAGTACGAAGTGGTCAAGGAAGGTTCCGGTCCGAAGCCGAAGGCGACCGACACGGTCAAGGTCGAGTATCTCGGCACGAAGATCGACGGCACCAAGTTCGACGCGTCGGCCGATCACGGCGGTCCGGCGACGTTCCCGCTCAACGGCGTGATCCCGGGCTGGACCGAGGGCGTGCAGCTCATGTCGGTCGGTTCGAAGTACAAGTTCTACGTGCCGTCCAAGCTCGCCTACGGCGAGAACGGCCCGGGCCCGATCGGCCCGAACGCGACGCTGATCTTCGAAGTGACCCTGCTCGGCATCGAACCGCCGGCGGCTGCCAACCCAAAGACCCCGCAGCCGGCGGACAAGCCCGCCGCGAAGCAGTAATCACGCTGCTGACAGTACTCGAAAAAGGCGCGGGCTTCCGCGCCTTTTTCATCTCTGCGCCTGATCGCGCCTTTCTTGCTCAACCGTTACAATTGCGCGGATGAAAATCAGTATTTTTGGTACCGGCTACGTCGGCCTCGTCACGGGCGCCTGTCTGGCCGACGTCGGCAACGACGTCGTCTGCGTGGATATCGATGCGGCCAAAGTCGCGCGGCTGGATGCCGGTGAAATCCCCATCTTCGAGCCCGGGCTCGAAGACCTCGTCGCGGCGAACCGCGCGAAGAAGCGCCTGCGCTTCACCACCGACGCCGCGGCGGCGATCGCGCACGGCACGATCCTGTTCATCGCCGTCGGCACGCCGCCCGACGAGGACGGCAGCGCCGATCTTTCCCACGTACTCACCGTGGCGCGTACGATCGGCCAGCACCTGGAGCGGCCGACGGTGATCGTCAATAAATCCACCGTGCCGGTCGGCACCGCCGATCGCGTGCGCGAGGCGGTCGCCGCCGAGCTGCGCGCGCGCGGCGCGGAGATCGCGTTCGACGTCGTTTCCAATCCCGAATT
>DAISJF010000237.1:0-4161 GCA_036821625.1 Rhodanobacteraceae bacterium | reverse complement strand
GGCCTCTCGCCGAAAGAGAATCGCGAGATTCCGCCGCTCAACTACGAGCGCGTCTATCGGCTCAAGCGCGAGTTTCCGGATCTCACGATCGTGATCAACGGCGGCGTCGCGGCCGTGGCCGATGTAACGGCGCACTCGGAGCGCGTCGACGGCGTGATGCTCGGCCGCGCCGCGTATCACGAGCCTTATCGATTGGCCGAGGTCGAGCACGCGCTGTTCGGGACGCCGCTTCCCGAGCGCGACGAAGTTCTGGCATCGATGCGGCCGTACATCGAGGCTCATCTCGCGCGCGGCGATCGGCTGCAGCACATCAGCCGGCACATCCTCGGGCTGTATCAGGGCCTGCCCGGCGCGCGCTCGTACCGTCGCCTGCTCAGCGAGCGCGCGCACGACGCGCACGCGGGCTATGAAGTGATCGAGCAGGCCATCGCCGCGCGCGGTGGAGCGCGCGCGCGGCAGGCGGCCTAATCCGTCACGTACCGGCGCGTGCCGACTGCGAGTCGGGCGGCGGCGGCGGTGCAGGCGGAGCAGGCGGTGCAGCGGGACTTGCCGGCGCGGGCGACGGCACCGACGAAGCGGCCGGCGCAGGGGGTGCCGGCGGTGCGGCGGGCGCAGGAGGCGCGGGCGGCGCCGGTGGCATCACACGCAGATTGAAGATCGAGTTGAATGCCGGCGTCTTCATGTTGAGCGCCAGCGTCTTGTGGTCGCGCAGGAGCTTGATCGGCACCTCCTTGCCCGCCTCCTGGTCGCGCAACGCGCGCAGCGCATCCTCGGGCCGGTTCACGTTCTCGCCGGCGATGCTGGTGATCACGTCGCCGGCGCGGATGCCGGGCAGCGAATCGGCGTCGGCGGCGATCACGAGCACGCCCTTGTCGGCGCCGAAATAGCGGCCGAGATCGGCGTTGAGCGGCGCGAGGTTGAGACCCCACCACGGCATCGCCATGCGCATCACGTCGTGTTCGCCGGTGTGCTTCATCGCCTCGCGCGTCGCGCGCTCGACCTGCTTTTCCATCTGTTCGTGATTGCGTTCGAAGTTGCGCTCGGCCTCGCGCTGCGCGCGCTCGACGTCGGCGCGCACGCGATCGTTGAAGTCCGGCGGCAGGAACGGATGGTCCGGATCGTCGTTCATCAGGCGCGGCCAGTTCCACGCTTCGCGCCGTTCTGCGGCGAGCTTGACGACGCCTTTCTGATCGCCGCGCGCGTACGCGATCGTGACGTCCTGGCCTTCCTTCAGGTTAGCGAGCAGGCCGCGCGTCTTGTCGACGGAGCTCCCGACGGCCTTGCCGTCGATCGCGGTGATCACGTCGCCGTCGCGAAGGCCGGCACGCGCCGCGGGCCCGTCCGGCGTGACGGCGGAGAGGCGCACGCCTTTCTCGTCGCCGCCGAGCACGACGCCGATCATCGCGCGGCCCGGATCGCCGAGATAGCGGTACGCATACGAGCGCGGGCCGCCTTCGCCGAGCTGGCTGGACAATGCCGCCATCTTGCGCGACAGCTCCTGCATCTGCGTGCGCAGCTCCGCGAGCTCCTTGCGCGCCTGCTCGGTCTTCGCGGTTTCCTGCGCGGCCGACTCCGCCGACGCCGCCGGAGCGACCGCCGGCGCGGTCTGCGCCTTCGGTGTCGCGTCCGCGGCAAAAGCGCCGTGCACCGCGAGCGCGGAACCGGCGATGAGCAAAATGCGTTTCATGGATCGACCTCTCAGTTCAACGGATTGAGCGACACCGGCACGGCATCGGCGGTAGCGCCGTTTTCGGCCAGCGTGAAAGCGTTGCCGCGGATTGCGGCCAGGTCTTCGAGCAGCGCGACGCGCTGGCGCCACAGCGGCAGCGCATCGGCATCGCCGCGCGTGCCGCCAAGCTGCACGTCGACGAGCCCGATCAGGTCCTCGACTTCGACCGCGGCCATCAGATCGCGCCCGTCCTGCGGTGCACGCGCTGCGACGGCCGCGATCCAGCGTTCGAGCGTGCGCGAGCGCTGATGCAGCTTCGCGAGCTCGTCGGCGGGCGACATCGCGCTCGCCGTCGCGGGTGTGCTGGAGACCGGCGTGGTCGGGCGCGTCGCCTCGATCTCATGCGCCGACCATCTCGGCAGCAGCACCGCGAGCGCGATTCCGGCAGCCAGCGCAGCGGGCAGCGCGTAGCGCCAGCGGAGCCGACTGCGACGCGTGTCGAGCGAACGCCGCAGCTCGGGCCAGAGATCGGGTTCCGGCGCCGATTCGGGCAGCGCGCGCAGCGCGGCCGCGAGCGCGGCGTCGGATGAATGCGTGTCTAGATCGTTGCGGCCAGCCATGGCGCGGCCTCCTTGTGCGTATCGAGCAGCCGGCGCAGGCGATTTCCGCCGCGCGCGACCTGTGATTTCGAAAAGCTCACCGACTTTCCCGTCATCTCGGCGATTTCCTGGTGCGTGTATTCCTCGACGTGGTACAGCCACAGCACGCTGCGCGTGAGCGGCGGCAATTCCGCGAGCGCGCGCTCGAGCCGTGCTGCGTCGGCGAGCATCCACGGCGGCGATCCTTCGCCCGGCGGTTCTTCGCGATCGTCGATGTCGTCGAATACGACGCCGCGTTCGCGGCGCAGGCGCATCAGCGATTCGTTGACGACGATCTGGCGCAGCCAGCCCCAGAACGGTGCCTCGCCGCGGTACTGGCCGATGCGCTCGATCAGCCGCAGCATTGCGTCGTGCATGACCTCGCGCGCCGACTCGCGGTCGCCGACCATGCGCAGCGCCAGCGTGTATGCCGGCCGCTCGAAGGCGCGGTAAATCTCTTCGAGCGCGCGCGCATCGCCGCGGCGCGCACGCGCCAGAACGAGCTCCGCGACTTCGATCTGAAAGCTGGCTGCGCTCACTGAACCGGTTAGATGCGTGTCGATCGGGGAGGGTCGCAAGCATGCGCGCGCGTGGCCTTCGCGACGACACGGCGGCAGGGGCGGAGCACCGGCCTTCCGGTTGTCCGACGCCTGTCCGGAGGCCGCCTCCGGACACTGTCCGTCCGCCGGCCGATGGCAATAAATCCTATAAGAATCAGCAAATTAAGCGTTGGCACGCTCAGTGCTACCCAACGGGGAAACGCGGCCGCGTCCGGCTGCGCGGAGCCCGCTCAAGATGATTCGCGACACCTCGGCCCAGGATCGGCACATCGCACCGGTGGTCGACCGCAGGAAGCGGGCGATCTGGATCGGTGCGGTCCTCGCCGGTGCGCTCGTCATCCTGGCCTGCCTGCCCACGGTGGCGCGCCTGCTTTCCGCCGATTCGTCGGCGAGCACGGCGCGCTTGCGCATCGCCGAGGTCAAGCGCGGCACGCTGACGCGCGACGTCTCGGTGCAGGGCAAGGTCGTCGCGGCCGTGAGTCCGACGCTGTATGCGCGCAGCGCCGGCACCGTCGATCTCGAAATCCACGCCGGCGACAAGGTCAAGAAGGACCAAGTCCTTGCGATCGTCGATTCGCCGGAGCTCAACAACAAGCTCAAGCAGGAACAGGCGACGCTGGACAGCCTGACGCTCGACGTCGAACGCGCCGGCATCGATCACCGCAAGCTCCAGCTCGCGTCGAAGAAGACGCTGGACCAGGCGCGCATCGACCGCCAGACCGCCGCGCGCGAAGTCGAGCGCACCAGCAAGGCGTTCACCGCCGGCGCGCTGCCGGAGCTCGACGTGCTGCGCGCGAAGGACGCGCTGGCCAAGGCCGATCTGACGGTAACGAACGCCGAGCAGGACGGCCAGCTCGAGCGCGACAGCCTCGCGTTCGAGCTCAAGACCAAGCGCCTCGCGCTCGATCGGCAGAAGCTTCTGGTCGAGGACATCACGCGCCAGGTGGATGAACTGAAGGTGCGCTCGCCGGTCGACGGCCAGGTCGGCCAGCTGATCGTGCAGCAGCGCGCGAACGTCGCCGCGAACGCGCCGCTCCTGACGGTCGTCGACTTGAGCGCGCTCGAGATCGAAGTGCAGATCCCCGAGGTGTTCGCGCACGATCTGTCGATCGGCATGCCGGCGGAAGTCTCCGACGCGAACGGCAAGTACAGCGGCGAGGTCAGCGCGGTGTCGCCCGAGGTCGTCAACAACCAGGTGACCGGCCGCGTCCGCTTCGGCGACAACAAGCCGATCGGCCTGCGCCAGAACCAGCAGCTCACTACGCGCATCCTGATCGACGAGCACCCGAACGTG
>DAISJF010000236.1:0-4164 GCA_036821625.1 Rhodanobacteraceae bacterium | reverse complement strand
CCAGCAGCTCGGCGCCCGGACCGAGCACAGGAATCCCTAGCGCGAGCACGGCGCGTGTCCGGCGCAGCGACTTGCGCGCCTGATGCACGCCCTGATGCACGCGTCCTCCCCGCCAGCCGAGATGCTCGATCGCGCGATCGAGCTCGCCGCACGCATACGCGCAGAGAATGCCGGCGTCGAACAGCCGCGGGACGACAGCGGCCTGACGCTCCCCGGAGGGAATCGCGGGATCGATCGCCGACATGAACGAGCGAGCATAGCGCGCCGGGATGCCGGCGGCATCTCCGGCGCGCCTCGCTCGCGGACTTCGACGCTCAGCGTTTTGCGGCCGCGAATTCCGCAGCCGCGCGGGCGAGTCCTGCGACCGCGGCCTGATGGGCGGCGTCTGTCGCGGGCGCCATCTCGATCCGTCTTGGCCCGGCGTCGGCCGCCGTTCCGACCTGTCCACCGGTCGAGCCGATGATGCCGCCCGAAAGCTCGCCCTGATACAGCAGGCGCGCGCCGGTCGCCGTGTAGGGCCCTGCCTGCGGCTGTCCGGTCGTGTCCACGACGACGAGGCCGATCACGCGGCGATCGTCGAACACGCCGAACCGGTACGTGCGGGTCGTGGCGCCCGCCGTCACGATGACCAGCGCCTCGAACGCGGGCGCATTGTAGATGCCCAGCGCGGTCGTGGTCGCATCGCCGGCCGCATGCCCGGAGACGAACACGTTTCCGCTCGAGTCCGTGAACGGCGTATCGAAGACGATCCAGTCGCCGCCGACGACGCCCTGCGTCTCGTACGTGAAGGCCCATTCGCCGTAGAGCACGTCGGTGCGGGTCGGGAACCCGTACTGGTATTTGATGATGCTGGTCGAGCCGCCCGGATAGGTCAGCAACGCGGTCTGATTGGTGAAGAACTGGATCGTGATCGGGCCGGCCGCGCCGCTGTGCAGCTCGGGCGCCTGGTACGGACAGCCGAAGCACTGGCCGTTCGAGTAGCTGTCGTAGGTGCTCTGGAACAAGCCGGTGTTGTGATCGTACGTGCCGGACGAGAGATACCAGATCGGCTCGCCCGAATCCTCGTAGACATAGGTCGACACGATCATCGTGTCGCCCTGCAGATCGATTTCGTAGCCGCGGCCGGACTCCGACGGGTTGTACCAGAGTCCCATGGTCGGTCCACCGACGGTCGCCGCCGAGACGACAGAGACGAACACAAAGTACGCAGCGAGCAGCACAAACAGACGAATCGCAGATTTCATCGAGCCTTCCTCGTCCCAAGGGGAGGCGGATGTTCTCATGCCTCGCGCCGCAAAACGCAAAACCGCGGTAAAGCGGCGCGCCCGGACGCTCCGGATTCGCGGCGAGCTCTTGATCCCTCTTCTGCCAGCTTGCCTTGGGCGCCGGCGGCAGGGTCGGCAACCACTCCAACTACGGACCGAGGGATACACGTTCGCTTGCAGGTGTTTTTTGCTGCACAACTCGAAAAATGCGCTCAAACAGCTACCATCCGCAGCGGATCTCGTTGCCCGGATCGACAGCCGGCCCATTTGCGACAAAGGGGACAATGCCATGACTTCGTGCTTTTCGCGCCCGCGCCGCGCGTGCCGCCAAGCCGCACGCGCGACCGTCGCGGTCTTCGTCGCCGCCCTCGCGTTCTGCGGCAGCGCGATAGCCGGTCCGAAGAACATCGCGCTCGGCGAGCCGACGGCGCTCGCGACGATGCGGAACGCGCCGCCGGACGTGCCGCGCGATTACGTCGTCACTCCGAACGGATTCTTCCATCCCTCGTGCGTGCAGCGCATCGAGCCGGACGAGACGCTGCGCGCTGACGGCGTCGTTGCGCGTGCCGATGGCAGCGTGCGTCAGGTCGCGCAGTGCGCCTATCCGCACTATGCCGCGGACGGCGCCCGGCTGATAGGCGACGAGGTGCCGCAACCGACCTTGCACGCGCCGGCCAATCCGCCCGATATCAACGGGTGGGTCGCATATGCGAGCTACACGCTGCCGCGCGCGAACGCATCGGTGTACATCGCCGCAAACATGTCGGTGCCGACCGCCCCGACGGTGCACTCGGGCCAGGTGGTCTACTTCTTTCCGGGGCTCGAAGACATCGAGCACGTGCAGACGATCGTGCAACCCGTGCTCGGCTGGAACGCATTCAACGACAACGGCTGGACCATCGCGAGCTGGAACTGCTGCATGAACGGCCAGACCTGGCACAGCCCGCCGGTCGCCGTCGACAGCGGCGTCACGCTCGAGGGACGCGTCAGCGGCTCGAACTGCGTCGGCAGCCAGTGCGCGGACTGGACGATCCTGACGCGCGATCCCGTCAACGATCACGACACGACGCTCGACACGAGCGGCTACGGTCAGGTGTTCGACTGGGTGTTCGGCGCCGTGCTCGAGGCTTACGGCATCACGCAGTGCGGCGAGCTGCCGCAGAGCCGCACCGAGGAATTCAGCCAGATCGTCGTCTATGCACTGCGCTCGTCGGTCAGCACGCCGGTTGCACAGCACCTGGCGTGGGATCCGACGATCCTCGCGAACTCTCCCGCGTGCAGTTATCTCGTCACGCCGCATCCGCGGCCGGACTCAGCGCAGGTCACGATCAAGTACTGATCGCGTCACGCGCGCGCTTCGACGCGCCGTATCGTTCATGAATCCGTTGCTGAACGGAGTGCGCCCATTCACGCGCGAGATGGGGGCGAAAGCGCACGGTTAATCAGCAGCACGATGCTGCGCGGCTCGCCGGCCGGCGGACCGCTTTCCCATCCAGGAGCATTTTTCTCATGGGCAACAAAACGCAGAACCCCGGCCAGTACCCTGGCCAGAAGGCGCCGGGTCAGGACGACAAGCCGCGTCGCGACACCAATCCGACCAATCCGAACGATCCGAACCGTCAGAAGACGCCAGGATCGGGCAACGACGATCCCAGCAGGAAGCACATGCGGGACAACACCAAGTAATCGCCTCTGAGGCGATGAGGAAAACCGCGGCCCCGAGCCGCGGTTTTCTTTTTTGGGTTTGGATCGTGCGCGCACGCTCAGGTCGCGGGCACGCGAGCCTCCACCGCATCGAGCCGATCGAGCAGCGCGACGAAGCGCGGATGTCCGCGCAGCGGAGCGAGGTCGTTGTCGTTCTCGATCCATTCCCGATTGCCGCCCTGCGCGCAGGCCCGTTCGAGGAGATCCAGCGCGCGCTCGTTGTCGCCGGCGAGGCAGTAGAAACAGGCTCCGTTGTACAGCGTGGCGTAGTCGTCCGCACGCAGGCGCAACGCACGCTCCATGTACGGCATGCCGGCTTCGGCCTGGCCGAGACCCGCCAGGATTCCGGCCAGCATGTACAGCGCACGCACGTCTTCCGGATCGAGCTCGACCTGGTGGCTGAGGCCCGCCGCGGTTTCACGCGTGACTTCCTCGGCCCTTTCGTTCTGCCCGATCGCCTTCAGCGTCATCGGAATCAGCGCGAGGACCGTGTAGTCGTCGGGTCGCGCGTTGAACGCCGCGCGAAACAGCTCGGCCGCGCGCGCGAACTCGCCGTGCGCGACGCAATGCCGTCCGTAGTAGTAGTTCGCCTCGTAGAGCTCGGGATTGAGCTCGAGCGCGCGCTCGAACGAGCGCTTCGCGCCTTCGTTGTCGCCGGACAGCGAGCGCATGTGCCCGAGCGAGACGTGCGCTTCGGCGAGATCGGGCGCGAGCTCGAGCGCGCGATGCGCGGCCTGCGTCGCTTCCGGCAGCACGTCTTCCGCTTTCACGAAACGCCAGAGCACGTTCTGCGCGAGCACGTCGGCAAGTCCCGCATACGCCTGCGCGTAATCCGGATCGAGCTCGATCGCACGGCGGAACATCGCCGGCGCGCGCAGCCAGCTCCACTGGCTGATCCGGCCGAGCTGACGTCCGCGCAGATAGAACTCGTGCGCCTGTGCGTTGCGCGGCGCATAGCGCTCACGGAGGGCCGCCTCCGCGCCGGTCAGCGATACGCGCAACGCCGCGGCCACGCGGCGCGCGATGTCGATCTGGATCGCGAACACATCCTCGATGCGACGATCGTAGGATTCCGACCAGAGGTGGTAGCCGTTCGCGGCGTCGATGAGCTGCGCGGTGATGCGCACGCGCTCGCCGGCCCGACGCACGCTGCCTTCGAGGATTGCGCCGACGCGCAGCTGCCGGCCGATCTCGC
>DAISJF010000235.1:0-4174 GCA_036821625.1 Rhodanobacteraceae bacterium | reverse complement strand
GCCGGATTCGTTTTCCGACGGCGGCGAGCTCATCGAGCCGCGGCACGCGATCGCGCACGGCCTGAAGCTCGTCGACGAAGGCGCCGATCTCCTCGACGTCGGCGGCGAATCGACGCGTCCCGGCGCGGAGCCCGTCTCGGCGGACACGGAAATCGCGCGTGTCGTTGCGGTCATCGAAGGTCTGGCCAGGGCAACACGAGTGCCGATCTCGATCGACACTTCGAAACCCGAAGTCATGCGCGCGGCGATCGCGGCCGGCGCCGGTCTCGTCAACGACGTCCGCGCACTGCGCGAGGACGGTGCGCTCGACGCGATCGCATCGCTCGGCGTGCCGGCGATCCTCGCCCACATGCAGGGCGATCCGCGCACGATGCAGGACGATCCGAGCTACGACGATGTCGTCGGCGACGTGCACCGGTTTCTCACCGAACGACTGTTCGCGTGCCAGATGGCCGGCATCGACAAGAAGAAAATCCTGGTCGATCCCGGATTCGGTTTCGGCAAGACGCTCGAGCACAATCTCCTGCTTCTGCGCGATCTCGCGCGCTTCGCCGAGATCGCGCCGGTCGTCGCCGGCCTTTCGCGCAAGGGCATGATCGGAACGCTGACCGGTCGCAAGGATCCGTCCGAGCGCGCCGCCGGCTCAGCCGCCGCCGCACTGATCGCGGTGCAGAATGGCGCGATGGTCGTGCGCGTGCACGATGTCGCGATCACGCGCGATGCGCTGGCGGTCTGGGCCGGTGTCGCCGCGCTCGGCGCGGCGCCGAAGCGCAAGGAGGGCGTGAAACGCGTCTCGTGGGACGAGGATTGATCGCTGTCCTTCGTCATTCCGGCGAAAGGTGCGATCCGGATTTGCCGTAGAAACCAGCAGCTTGATCCCGGCCTTCGCCGGGATGACGAAAGGGCGATCACGTCGCGAGGCGATGGCGCTTCAGGTACTCGTAGTCCTCGCGGCACGTTTCGCTGACGCGCCGCGCATCGTCGTCGAGCCTCACCGCGGCGCGATCGCGCGGCTTCTCGAACCCTGTGGAATTCCGGACGGCCGCATACCAGTGCGGCGCCCAGACGCCGTCGCTCGCGCGCGGTCCCGCGGGCCACGACAGCATCCGATCCGTGAACGAAATCGCGAGCGAAGCGCACAGCGCGCGCAGATGCACCTCCGGCGCGCGCAGGAATTCGTCCGCATCGATGACCGGCGGCGCAGCGCCATTGCGGTCGGCGATCTCGTCGAACAGGCGCCGCTCCTGCGGCAGGCCGATGTCGTCCGGCGTCACGGTGTCGCGCGTGCGCAGGTACGAGCTCACGACTTCTTCCGGATCGCGGATCAGGAACACGTGGGTCAGCGCGTGAATCCAGTCGTGATCGATGTGCGGCAGCAGGTGATGGCTCATGTGTTTCTGGTACCAGATCGGCTTGCCGTCCGGCACGGCACCGATCAGCGCGGCCGTGACAACGCGCCAGTCGGTTTCGCCGGCGCGGATGACCTCGTCTCGTGCGGGATGATCGGAGCCGGTATGCGCGAGGTAGTGCGCGTAGAGCGGCTCGTCGGACACGCTGCAATCGCCACGGTTCTCCCAGGCGCGCATCATCGCGGTCGAGATGTTTCGTGGTCCCGACCACATCGCGATGCGCAACGGTTCGGTCATCCCGCGGTTTCCGGCGCGCTCCGCTGCGCGACGTCGCGCGCAACGAGCGCGCGATAGAGCGACTGCAGCCTCGCCACCATCGGACCGCGCTTGCCACTGCCGATCGTGCGACCGTCGATCGTATGCACCGGCACGACGCCGGCGAACGTGCCGGTGACGAATGCTTCGTCGGCGCCGTAGACGTCGGTCAGGCTGAACGATTTCTCGAACGCGGGAATGCCGTTCTCGCGACAGATCGCGAGCACGTTGCCGCGCGTGATGCCGCCCAGGCAGTACTCGCCGGTCGACGTCCACACTTCGCCCTTGCGCACGATGAAGAAATGCGTCGAATTGCAGGTCGCGACGAAGCCGTGCGGATCGAGCATCAGCGCTTCGTCGGCGCCGGCCGTGTACGCCTGGATGCACGCCGTGATGCAATTGAGCTTGCTGTGGCTGTTGAGCTTCGGATCCTGCACATCCGGATAGCCGCGCCGGACGTGCACGGTGAAGAGCTTGAGCCCGCGTTCGATCGTGTCCGGCAGCGGATCCTTGCGCTCGGCGATGATCACGACCGTCGCCGGGCCGACCGTGACACGTGGATCCTGATACGGCGTGCGCTTGACGCCGCGCGTGACCATGAGTCGCACGTGCACGCCGTCGCGCATCGCGTTTGCCGCGAGCGTCGCGTAGATCGCGCGCGTCAAGCCATCCCGGCTCATGCCGATGTCGAGCGCGATCGCTTTCGCGCCTTCATAGAGACGGTCGAGATGCTGCTCGAGAAAAGCCGGATGCCCCGACGAAACGCGCAGCCCTTCCCAGACACCGTCGCCGAGCACGAATCCCGAATCGAACACCGAGACGACCGCATCGGCGCGCTTGCGCATCGCACCGTTGACGTAGATCAGGATGTCGCGATTGCGCGGGTCGTCGGCGAAGTCATGCGTACCCTGGGTCATTGCAGTGCGTCGGCGGAGTCGGGAGCGCCGAGCATACGTCAACGCCAGGAATCCGTCGTCCCGGCGCATGCCGGATCCATCTTGATGTCCGGGAGAAAGCAAAAATGGATCCCGGCTTTCGCCGGGATGACGAAAGAGCGGCCTCGCTTCCAGGGAGGAGACTCCCCGTCAGCGCAACACCCGCACCTGCAACTGCGCGTAATTCCCCGACTTCGCCAACGCCGTGATCGTCTGATCGCCTGTCCGTGCAAACGCATATTCGAACGCGCCGCCGCCGCGCGTCTCGCCTTCGAGCCGGCCATTCACCAGCCACAGCACCTCGCCCCTCGCGCCGAGCGCGTGCAGGCGCACGATCGCGGGCGTGTCGCTGTTCGGCGCGCGCGCAATCGCGGCGCGGTCGGCGACGCCATCGATGCGGATCGGCTGGATCGATTCGAGTCCGTCGGGCGCGCAGCCGGCCGCAAGCGGCGGCAGGCTTGCGCGAGCGCGCAGTTCGCGCGACAGCCACGGATAGGCGAGTGCGGGCCAGCGCGCGACGTCCTTCTCTTCGGCCGCATCCCGGGCGCAACCGACGCTAAGCCTGTCCCCGCTCTGCGGATCGACGCGAACGTGCGTGACGCCGGCGCTCCATGTCGTCGCGTCGCGCTCGGGCAGCGTCGGCGGCACGACACCGTTCAATACCCAGGCCGTGCGCTTCTCGTGGCAGAGATCGGCGTGCCCGGGATCGTAGGCGAGACCGAGCGGCCAGCACACATCGATTTCGCTGACGCTCGAAGGCGGCGGCTCCGGCGTTGCCGACAGCGCCGAGCGCGGCAGGCTGTCGACGATCTGGAACATCAGCGGCAGCGCGGTCACCGCGCCGTATTGGCCGGGCAGCGGCGTTCCGTCCGGACGTCCGATCCAGACCGCAACCGTGTAACGCCGTGTCGCGCCGACCGCCCATGCATCGCGAAATCCGTAACTCGTCCCGGTCTTCCAGGCGACGCG
Organism: Rhodanobacteraceae bacterium; assembly: GCA_036821625.1. Lineage (GTDB taxonomy): Bacteria > Pseudomonadota > Gammaproteobacteria > Xanthomonadales > Rhodanobacteraceae > Dokdonella_A. The sequence continues at coordinate 606 of DAISJF010000235.1, read as the reverse complement.
CGGCCGCGAGCCGGGATCGAACGTGCCCGGCGCGTATCCGGGCCGCGGGTTCGCTTCGAGCACATCGCGCACGATCCAGGCGGCGCCGTCGGAGAAGACGCGCCGTTCGATGTCCGGATCGTCCGGCGTGTAGCGCACGCGACCGCCGACGCCCTTGCGGTTCAGTGCGACATACGCGCCGGCGAGATCCTCCATGCGCACGCCGGCGCCGCCGAGGATCACGGAAAGGTTCGGCGACATGCCGCGCGGCAGTCGCAGATCGAGGCCGGCGTTGGCTAGGCGCGCCGCAAATCGCGCCGGACCGACGCGGTCGAGCAGATCGACGGCCGGCACGTTGAGCGAAAGCCGCAGCGCCTGCGCCGCGCCGACCGGGCCGTTGTAGGCCATGTCGAAGTTTCCGGGCCGATAGGTGCCGAACGATTGCGGCGCATCGACGAGCAGGCTTTCCGAATCGATCAGGCCGTCGTCGAGCGCGAGACCGTACAGAAACGGCTTCAGCGTCGAACCCGGCGAGCGCCAAGCGCGCACCATGTCCACATGGCCGAGCCGCGCCTGATCGCCGAACACGGCAGAGCCGACGTAGGCGCGCGCTTCGAGCGAATCGTT
>DAISJF010000234.1:0-4176 GCA_036821625.1 Rhodanobacteraceae bacterium | reverse complement strand
GCAGCCGCCGGACATCGAGCTCGGTGGCGGCCGCGGCGGGGAAGCACCGCCGGCGTCCGCGCAGGAACCTGCGCCCGCACGTGCCGGTGAGGTTCCCGAGCGCGCGCGAAAGAACGTCGGCGAACTGCACGAAGACGAACGCGGCGATCTCGGAGCACCGAACGGCGCGCCAGCAGCAGCCCCGGCCGATGCCGCGGGCGAGCAGCCGGCCTACGACGCGGCTTTCGCGGCGCTCAAGGACGGCCGCTACGCCGAGGCGGCGCGGCGTTTCCAGTCGTTCCTCGCCCAGTATCCGAACAGCGGGCTCGCCGCGAACGCGACCTACTGGCTCGGCGAGTCGTACTACGTGACGCAGAACTACCAGGTCGCGCTGCAATCGTTCCAGACGCTGCTGCAGCGCTATCCTGACAGCCAGAAGGCGCCGGATGCGCTGCTCAAGGTCGGTTACAGCCAGTACGAGCTCAAGCAGTGGGATCAAGCCGAAGCCACGTTGCAGCAGGTCGTGAAGAGCTATCCCGACACGACGGTCGCGCGACTTGCGCAGGGACGCCTGCGCGCGCTGCAGACGGAAAGCCGACACTGACGGCGCGAGCGCAGCGCGAAACTGCGATCGACGACGCGGGCGAATCAGCGTCGCGCGGCGAGGAGCGGCTCCGCGTCGCCGAGATCTTCCACTCCGTGCAGGGCGAGGCCGACGCGGTCGGCTGGCCCACCGTTTTCGTACGCCTCACCGGCTGTCCGCTGCGCTGCGTCTGGTGCGATACCGAATACGCGTTTCACGGCGGCCGCTGGCACACGATCGACCGGATACTCGCGATCGTCGACGGCTATGGCGCGCGCCACGTCTGCGTCACCGGCGGCGAGCCTCTCGCGCAGAAGCGCTGCCTCGTGCTGCTCGCAGAGCTGTGCGACGCGGGCCACGAAGTATCTCTGGAAACCTCCGGCGCGATCGACATCGCCGCCGTCGATCCGCGCGTGCGCAAGGTCGTCGATCTCAAGGCTCCGGGTTCGGGCGAGGCCGCGCGCAATCTCTGGTCGAACCTCGATCACATCGGCGCGCGCGATCAGATCAAGATCGTGATCGCCGACCGCACCGACTACGAATGGGCGCGCGCCCGCATCGCCGAGCACGCACTGCCGGCGCGCTGTCAGGTTCTGCTTTCGCCGGTCTACGCGCAGCTCGCGCCGCGCGAGCTTGCCGAATGGATTCTCGCGGACCGGCTGCCCGTCCGGTTCCAGCTGCAGATGCACAAGGTGCTGTGGGGCGAAGTTCCGGGGAAGTGATGAGCGGTCAGCAGTGAGCGGCGAACTGGAATGGCCGTCGCGTCGCAAGCCTCAGTCCGCTCACCGCTCACCGCTCACCGCCCACTCCCCACCGCTCACCGCTCACGTTTTCAAACCGTTCAAGCCCATGCCCGAAGCATCCACACCGCGCCGCGCCGTCGTCCTCGTCTCCGGCGGCATGGACTCCGCCGTCACGCTCGCGCTCGCGCGCGAACGCGGCTTCGCGTGCCATGCGCTCAGCGTCGACTACGGACAGCGCCATGCTTCGGAGCTGGCGGCGGCCGAGCGTATCGCGAAGATGCTGGGCGCGGTCGAGCACAAGACCGTGCACGTCGATCTGCGACGCATCGGCGGCTCCGCGCTCACCGCCGACATCGAAGTGCCGACGAGCGGCGGCGCCGGCATTCCGGTCACCTACGTGCCTGCGCGCAACACGATCATGCTGGCCGTCGCGCTCGGCTGGGCCGAAGTGCTCGGCGCCCAGGACATCTTCTGCGGCGTCAACGCGGTCGACTACTCGGGTTATCCGGACTGTCGGCCGGAATTCATCGAGGCGTTCCAAAAACTGGCCAATCTCGCCACGAAAGCCGGCGTCGAAGGCGCGCCGCTGCGCGTGCACGCGCCCCTGATGCGCCTCGGCAAGGCGGAGATCGTGCGCGAGGGCGTGCGGCTCGGCGTCGATTTCGCAGCGACCGTTTCGTGTTATCGGGCGGACGGCGACGGACGCGCCTGCGCCGCGTGCGACGCGTGTCGTCTGCGCGCGGACGGGTTCGCGGCGGCCGGCGTCGCCGATCCGACGCGCTATCGCGATTCGAGCGCAACCGTGCGCTGACATGGCGTGGCCGCGCGATCGCGATTGCACTCGCGCAGGGCTGAACTCTTCATGACGAAAGCGCCGCCGACGTGACGTTTTGCTGAGCGACGGGCTCAACCGCTCCAGCCATATTTCGTACAGGCGACCGCGCCGATACTCCGCCAGCGACATCTCCAGTATAGGAGTATACCAATGGGCAATGCACTGCGCGTCATGATCATTGGCGTCGGCAGCGTGCTGGCTTTTTCGGCGAGCGCCGGCAATCTCATTGTGAATCCGGACTTCAACGAAGGCCTTGACGGCTGGACCACCATCACGGCGGGCAACAGCACCGCCACGCTCGACACGACCACGGGTTCGCCCACTGCGCCGTCCGTGCACATGCTGGCGATTCCGGCCTCGGCAACGGTGAGCATCGCATCGTCCTGCATGCAGATCGGGCCGGGCAGCGTCGATCTCTACTTGAACATCAAGGGCACGACGGGCTTCGCGTTTGCGGGCATCAATTCGTACAGCGATCCCAACTGCGTCTTCGGCCTTCGCGCCACCGACAGCGAGTCGTTCCCCGCCAACCAGACGTGGGATACGTATTCGATGACGGGCGTGATCCTTCCGCCCGCCACGAGGAGCGCGAAAGTCGTGCTGTCGGCGACGATGGGTTCCTCCGGAGATGCCGGCAACGCGAATTTCGATCACGTGCAATTCGGCGCCTCGGGCACAGTGCCCTCGAACGTCAACATCAATCAGGAGGGCCTGAGCGGAACCTGGTACAACCCCGCCACCAGCGGGCAGGGCATCCAGCTGACTTTCTCGCCGGACGACGCCACGCCGGGCCAGGGCTCGCTGTTCGGGGCCTGGTACACCTACGACATCACGGCCGGCCAGACCGACTCGCAGCGCTGGTATTCGCTCGAAAGCGGGATCACCGGCGATGCGGACAGCGTGTCCGTCACGATCTTCCAGAACACCGGCGGCAACTTCAATGCTCCGCCGACGACATCGGCCGTCTCTGTGGGCACCGGCACGCTGACGTTCGATTCGTGCCAGACCGGATCGTTCGACTATGCATTCGACGACGGACGCACCGGCACGATCCCGCTGCAGCGGCTCCTGCCCAACGTCGAATGCGTCGAGACCGGAACGCCGACCAATCCAAAGACGGACTTCGGCCTGTCCGGAACCTGGTACAACCCCGACACGAGCGGTCAGGGCATGCTGGTCGAGGTCAATCCGGTCGATGCGCAGGCGTTCCTCGGCTGGTACACGTACGCAGCGGACGGCGCGTCGAGCGGAGCCGCCGGGGAACGGTGGTTCAGCGCGCAGGCGCCGTACACGGTCGGCTCGACGACGATCGATCTCGTCGTCTATACATCGACCGGCGGAATCTTCGATTCTTCCACGGGCTTCGTCAGCACGAACGCCGTCGGCGCGGCCACGCTGACATACACGGACTGCAACACCGCGATGCTGGATTACACGTTCACATCGGGCGAATTGAGCGGCAGCAGCGGATCGATACCGCTGACGCGGCTCGGCGAAACGCCGGCGAGCTGTCCGCTCGACGACGATTCGCACTGAATTCCGGGATCGAAGCGATCTCCGGCACGCGCGATGCCAGCAGCATCCCCACCGCCTGTTCGGGCGGTGGGGATGTCGCCGCAAATAGCGGCACGCCCATCACGGCGTTCGACTGCAGCGCGCCTGCGATACCGTTACAATGGAGCCCCAGGGTGTGGCTTGCGGCAACCCGCGGCCAGCCGATGCGCTCGGCCTGCAGCCGCATCGCCCGACAACGCACACGACGCGATCACCCTTCGACAAGCGCGTGATCGTTCCTCAGGTTTGGGGCCGTTAGCTCAGCGGTAGAGCAGTGGACTTTTAATCCATTGGTCGATGGTTCGATCCCATCACGGCCCACCAAATTGTCATCCGACGACGTCCAACAGCGGATACCCTGCGCACGATGCGATGAGTACGAAGGTATTCGTTGACTAGCGTGGCCTCCGGGTATATTTTGGCGCAATTCGGTGTTCACGAGGTCGCGTGCTCGTTTGCGCCCCGCAGGGGGCGCTCGAAGG
>DAISJF010000233.1:0-4179 GCA_036821625.1 Rhodanobacteraceae bacterium | reverse complement strand
CAGGAGACTCTTAATCTCTTGGTCCTAGGTTCGAGTCCTAGACGGCCCACCAATTTCAGCGCATCGAGAACGATTGGGAGCCGCGATCTCGATCGGAACGAACGGGCGAAAGTGGCGGAACTGGTAGACGCGCTGGATTTAGGTTCCAGTGGGGTGACCCGTGAGAGTTCGAGTCTCTCCTTTCGCACCACGTCTGGGTTCTCCCAACCATAGGGCGATCCCGCTGCCTCTGGTCGTCACGCTTTCGCCCCTCGATCTTTGCTTCGATCTTTAGATTCAAGGAACACACATGCAGGTTTCGATCGAAAACGTCGGCAAGCTCGGCCGCAAGCTCACCGTCCGCCTGCCGGCGCAGGGGCTCGAGGACAAGGTCCGTACGCGCATCCAGGAAATGGGCCGCAACGCGCGTCTCAAGGGATTCCGTCCGGGCAAGGTGCCGACCAAGGTCATCGAGCAGCGTTTCGGCCGCCAGATCCGCGGTGAAGTGCTTTCCGAGATGATCGGATCGAGCTTCCAGGAAGCGGTCAGCCAGGAAAAGCTGCGTCCGGCCGTGCAGCCGGCGATCTCGACGACCGGTACGCCGACCAACGGCGAGATCGAATACACAGCGACATTCGAGGTGATGCCCGAGATCAGCAAGATCGAGATTTCGGGCCTCGAAATCGTCAAGCCGACGTCGTCGGTCACCGATGCCGATATCGATCAGATGATCGAGACCCTGCGCCTGCAGCGCCGCACGTTCGCGCCGGTCGATCGCGCAGCGCACGGCGGCGATATGGCGGTGTTCGAGTACGCGGCCACCGCCGACGGCCTGCGCATTCCGGCGACCGGTTTCGAGCGCGTCGGCGCGATCCTCGGTTCGGGCGCGTTCGTATCCGAGATCGAGAACCAGCTGATCGGGCACAAGACCGGCGAGGAATTCACGATCGATGCGACGTTCCCGGCAGAATTCCGCGAAGCCACGCTGGCTGGCAAGGCCGCGAAGGTCGAAATCAAGATCGTCCGCGTGCAGGAGCCGCACCTGCCCGAGGTCGACGAGGCGTTCGCCGAGAGCTTCGGGATCAAGGACGGCGGTCTGCCGAAGTTCCGCGAGGACGTGCGCTCCAACCTCGAGCGCGAGCTCAAGGGCGTCCTGATGGCTCGGCTCAAGGCGACGACGGCCGAGAAGCTCGTCGACGCGTATCCCGAGATCGACCTGCCGCAGGCGATGATCGAGAACGACGCGCGCGCGCTCGCGCGTCAGGCCAACGCGCCGGGCGACGACGCGTTCGTCGCGTTCCTGCCGGCCGCGCGCCGCCGCGTCGCGGCAGGCTTCCTCCTGGCCGAGCTGGGACGGCAGAACGACGTGCGCCTCGACACGCGCCGCGTCAGCGAGGCCCTGGCGATGATAGCCTCGACGTACGAGGAGCCCGAGAAGGTCGTTGAACTTTACACACGCGATCCCCAGCTGATGCAGGGACTGCAGAGCCGCGTGCTCGAGGACCAGGTCGTCGAATGGGTCGCCGAACACGCCAAGCTGACCGAGCAGTCGTTGAGCTTCAATGAAGTGATGCGCCCAGGGGCCTGAACCGCCCACAGCGCGGGAGAAGTCGATGTCGCACCAGAAGGCACCACAAGGTCTCAACCTCGTTCCGGTCGTCGTCGAGCAGACCTCGCGCGGCGAGCGCGCCTACGATATCTATTCGCGCCTGCTCAAGGAGCGCGTGGTCTTCCTGGTCGGGCCGATCGACGACTACGTCGCCAACGTCGTCGTCGCGCAGCTGCTGTTCCTCGAGTCCGAGAATCCGGACAAGGACATCAATCTCTACATCAACAGCCCGGGCGGGTCCGTGAGCGCTGGGCTCGCGATCTACGACACGATGCAGTTCCTCAAGCCCGACGTCAGCACGATGTGCATCGGCCAGGCCGCCAGCATGGGTTCGCTGCTGCTCGCGGCGGGCGCGAAGGGCAAGCGTTACGCGCTGCCGCACTCCCGGATCATGATCCACCAGCCCTGGAGCGGCGGCATCCAGGGTCAGGCCACGGACATCGACATTCACGCGCGCGAGATCATCAACACGCGCCAACGCCTGAACGAGATCCTGTCCAAGCACACGGGCCAGCCGATCGAGCAGATCGCGCACGACACCGACCGCGATCGTTTCATGAGCAGCTCGGAAGCCAAGACCTACGGCCTGATCGACGGCGTGCTCGAAAAACGCCCCGTCGAAGCCGCCGTCGGCAGCTGAACCAAGCGCATGATCGGGCAGTGATTTTCCCCGTGCGGGGAGGCTGGCCTGTGGCCCGGCCCCCGTGTGCTAATCTTTAGGCTGTTCCCGGCGCAATTCCTCCGAGGCGGAGCATGACAGACGACCGGCAAAGCCGATCGGGCGACAGTGGCAAGATCCTTTACTGCTCCTTCTGCGGCAAGAGCCAGCACGAGGTCCGCAAGCTGATCGCGGGCCCCTCGGTTTTCATCTGCGACGAATGCGTCGAGCTCTGCAACGACATCATTCGCGAGGAGCTCGAGGAAAAGGCCGCCGGCGCGCGCAGTCATCTGCCCAAGCCGAAGGAAATCCTGGACGTGCTCGATCAGTACGTGATCGGGCAGGGCCGCGCCAAGAAGGTGCTCGCGGTCGCGGTCTACAACCACTACAAGCGACTCGAGACGCGCGGACGCAGCGAGGACGTCGAGCTCGCCAAATCGAACATCCTTCTGGTCGGTCCGACCGGCTCGGGCAAGACCCTGCTCGCCGATACGCTGGCGCGCCTGTTGAACGTGCCCTTCACGATCGCCGATGCGACGACGCTGACCGAAGCCGGCTACGTCGGCGAGGACGTCGAGAACATCATCCAGAAGCTCCTGCAGAAGTGCGACTACGACGTCGAGAAGGCGCAGACCGGCATCGTCTACATCGACGAGATCGACAAGATCTCGCGCAAGAGCGAGAACCCGTCGATCACGCGAGACGTTTCCGGCGAAGGCGTGCAGCAGGCTCTGCTAAAGCTGATCGAAGGCACGATCGCATCGGTGCCGCCCCAGGGCGGCCGCAAGCATCCGCAGCAGGAGTTCCTGCAGGTCGACACGCGCAACATCCTGTTCATCGTCGGCGGAGCGTTTGCGGGACTCGAAAAGATCATCCAGCAGCGCTCCGAAGCGATCGGCATCGGCTTCAGCGCCGAAGTGCGCAGCAAGAGCCGCAACGCGGAAATCTCCAAGCTGCTCGCCGACGTGCAGCCCGAGGATCTGATCAAGTTCGGCCTGATCCCCGAATTCGTCGGACGCCTGCCGGTCGTGGCGACGCTCGAGGAACTCGACGAAGCCGCGCTGATCAAGATCCTGACCGAGCCGAAGAACGCGATCACGAAACAGTTCAAACGCCTCTTCGACATGGAAGGCGTCGAGCTCGAATTCCGTCCCGAGGCGCTGACGGCAATCGCGCACAAGGCGCTCGCACGCAAGACCGGCGCGCGCGGACTGCGCACGATCCTCGAGCAGGTGCTGCTCGATACCATGTTCGACCTGCCTTCGCTCGATCACGTCAGCAAGGTCGTCGTCGACGAGGCGGTCATCAACGGGCAGGCCGAGCCGTACCTGATCTATCGCGGCAACATGCAGACCCGGGCGGCATCCGAGTGATGCCGGGCAGGGCGCCACGCCCTGCCTCCGCCGCCCGCTACATGCACGGGCTGTACCTTCCGCCGCCGACGCCGATTCATGTCGCAACTTCGCCGATTGGCGCATCCTCGCGTCAACGCGACGTGAACTGGCTTGCAATTGCGACACACACCCTTACTTGACGATCCAACAGCCCGGGTCCACGCTGCGGCTGTGACGTTTCCACGCCCCGACCGATAACGATGACCGAAAAGACACAAAAACCCGTGAAGTCCGCCGAAACCGACCTGATCGAGCTGCCGGTCCTGCCGCTGCGCGACGTCGTCGTGTTTCCGCACATGGTGATTCCGCTGTTCGTCGGCCGCGAGAAATCCGTGCGCGCGCTCGACATCGCGATGGAAGGCAGCAAGAAGATCCTGCTGGTTGCCCAGCGCAGCCCGGACGTCGATGAGCCCGGCGCCGGCGATCTGTTCACGATCGGCACGATCGCCAGCGTGCTGCAGCTGCTCAAGCTGCCGGACGGTACGATCAAGGTGCTGGTCGAAGGCGCGAGCCGCGCCGAGATCGTTTCGTTCGGCGAG
>DAISJF010000232.1:0-4179 GCA_036821625.1 Rhodanobacteraceae bacterium | reverse complement strand
TACGCGCCCATGCCCGGGAAGAGATCGAACAGCACTTCGGGGAAGCCCATGCCGATGCCGCGCTCGGCGACGACGGTCTGGCACGACAGCGCGAGCTCGAGTCCGCCACCGAGCGCATCACCCTGCACGAGCGCGATCGTGTGCGCGTTGCGGTTGAGCGCGGCGTTCAGCTCATGCACGCCTTCGACGCACAGACGCCCGTAGGCGAGGAGATGTTCGCGATTGCGCTCGCGGATCAGGCGGCAGAAAAGCTCGAGATCGCCACCCAGGTTGTAAACGTTTGCATCCGAAGCCATGACGATGTGCGCAAGGCTGCCGTCGGAATTCGCGGCTCGCATCGTCAGCTGATCGGCAGTACGCTTGAGGAACTCGCGCATCTCCTTCATCAGCGGCACGGAAAAACAGGCGCGGTATCCCACGTCGCGCGGAAAACGATGCGCGTGCATGAAACACCAGTAAGAGTTGTCTGTCGGATCTTCTTGTGTACGCAACAGACGAAAATCTTGATCGCGATGCAATGCTTCGACGGCGGTCATGGTCGGAAACCCCTCAGGCTTGGACGCCGCCACGTTGATCGCGCACGTAGCGGCAATGCGCTGCACCCCTCCAGTGCCCCCAGGTTCGGGACGATCGGTTTCAGTGTAGCGCAAAAATTGTGTGAAATTTGACACCTGAGGTCATATGTGCAAATGCGCCTCAAATGGCTGTTTTTGCGGAAATGCCCGGAGCGGCGAGCTGAAAAAGCCGTTCGGATTGTGTTTAAGAATTGTGAAATTTACCGGTCCGGCGCCGTTTTGCCGTATCTGGGCGTTCTTGGCATGATTATTGACGTTATACGACCGGCCGCCGAAGGCCGATCCTACGTGGGGAGGGGCGGGTGACGAACGGAGAGGGGACGCGCTCGCGGGCGCGTTCCGCGCGGATGCCGATGCAGTCCACCGTGCTCCTGAGCCACGGGGCCGACTCCTGGACGACGGACATCGAGGACATTTCCGCCTCGGGCGTGCTCGTGCGCCGGCCGGAAGGCTGGGCCTATGGCGTCGGCGCGCTGTTCGCGCTCGACATGGTGATCGGCGCCGACCTCAACATCCACCTCGAGGCGACCGTGGCGCGCGTGACCGACGAGCACATCGGCTTCGCCTACACGCGGATTCCGCCGGACAAGGAGATTCCGCTGTGGAACCTGCTTGGCGGCTACGCGGACCGCCTCGAATACTTCCGCTACTGAGCTGCGCGCAGGGCGCGCTCGGCGGTCAACGCGGTATCGCGGAAGGAGCGGCCGGCGCCGGCTCGCGCAGTTCGCGGCGCAGGATCTTGCCGACGTTCGTCTTCGGCAGCGATTCGCGGAACTCGATGTACTTGGGCTGCTTGTAGCCGGTCAGGTTCGCGCGGCAGTGCGCGCGGATGTCGTCGGCCGTCAGCGCCGGATCCTTGCGCACGATGACGATCTTCACCGCTTCGCCGGATTTCTCGTCCGGCACGCCGACCGCCGCGACCTCGAGCACGCCGGGCTGCTGCGCGATGACATCCTCGATCTCGTTCGGATACACGTTGAAGCCCGAGACGAGGATCATGTCCTTCTTGCGATCGACGATGTAGACGAAACCCTTCTCGTCGATGCGCGCGATATCGCCGGTGCGCAGCCAGCCGTCCGCAGCGAGCACTTTGGCGGTCTCGTCGGGTCGGTGCCAATAACCTTTCATGACCTGCGGTCCGCGCACACAGAGCTCGCCGACCTCGCCGATCGGCAGCGAGCGGCCGTCGTCATTCTGGATCGAGACCTCGGTCGACGGGATCGGCAGGCCGATCGATCCGTTGTACTCCGGTATGTCCAGCGGGTTGATGCAGACGGCAGGGCAGGTTTCGGTGAGACCGTAGGCTTCCGCGAGCGTGCATCCGGTCGCCTTTTTCCAGCGGTCCGCGACTGCGCGCTGCACCGCCATGCCTCCGCCGAGCGTCAGGTGCAGGCGCGAAAAATCGACCTTGTCGAAGCCGGGGGTGTTCAAAAGGCCCGCGAACAGCGTGTTGACGCCGGTCAACGCGGTGAACTTGACGTCGCGGATGGCCTTGACGAAGCCCGGCATGTCGCGCGGGTTCGTGATCAGGTGGTTGTAGCCGCCGACGCGCGCGAACACGAGGAAGTTCGCGGTCAGCGCGAAGATGTGATACAGCGGCAGTGCGGTGATGACGACTTCCTCGCCTTCGCGCATGTTGGGTCCGATCCACGCCAGCGCCTGCAGCATGTTCGCGACCATGTTGCGGTGAGTCAGCATCGCGCCCTTGGCGATGCCGGTCGTGCCGCCCGTGTACTGCAGGAACGCGATGTCGTCGCCGTTGATGTCCGGCTTGGGCGACTTGGCGCGCGCGCCGCGGCGCATCGCGTCGCCGAAACGCACCGCGCGCGGCAGCGAATAGGGCGGCACCAGCTTCTTGACACGGCGCACGACGAAGTTCGTGATCGCGCTCTTCGGAAAGCCGAGCATGTCGCCGAGACCGGTACAGATCACGTGCTGGCAAGTCGTCTCATCGAGCACCTCGGCCAGCGTGTGCGCAAAGTTGTCGAGCACGATGATCGCCGCTGCGCCCGAATCGACCAGCTGGTGCCTGAGCTCGCGTGCGGTATACAGCGGATTCGTGTTGACCAGCGTGAGGCCGGCGCGCAGCACGGCCATGATCGCGACCGGATACTGCAGGACGTTCGGCAGCATGATGGCCACGCGGTCGCCCTTGGCCAGTTTCAGGTCATCGATCAGATAACCGGCCAGCGAGGCGCTCAGCCGGTCGAGGTCGTCGTACGTGATCGTCCTGCCCATGTTGACGAAGGCGGGACGGTGCCGGAAGCGATCGCAGCATTCATCGAGCAGCGCGGCGACGGAGCGATATCGGCTCGGATCGATCTCGGCCGGAATGCCCTCGGGGTAGCTTGCCAGCCAGGGACGATCGTCGCTCGTCATGGATTCTCCAGCCCCCCGCGGCCGCCGCTGCTGGCGTCCGCCGTCATCGCGGGTCCATCATGGTTCCCACGCGGCCAGAATTGCAGCACAAGCTCCGAAGAGGCAGCAAGCCGCAATGCAACGCAAAAAGAGTCGTTGTCCCAAGCCTACGATGCGCTTCGTCATCGTTTTTGCCGTGATCTTGGCCCTCATCGGCGGATGCGCGCGCCCGCCGGACGAGGTCGTGATTCGCGGCGAGATCGAGGCGATGAAAGACGCCGCCGAAGCGCGCCAGGCCGGCGATCTGCTCGATCGCATCGCCGATGACTTCAGCGGAAACAGCGGCGAAGTCGATCGCCAAGCCCTGTCGCGGTTGATCAAGCTCGAGTTCCTTCGCAACGAAGCGATCGGCGTGGCGCTGGGTCCGATCGGCATCGAGGTCGATGGCGACCGCGCCATCGCGCGATTCGACGTCACGTTCCGCGACGCCTCGCGGCGCTGGCTGCCGGGCGGCCGCGATACCGTCGCGGTGGTCAGCGGCTGGCGTCGGAGCGGCAGCCACTGGATCTGTTACAACGCGACGTGGACTCACAAGGATTGATGCCTTGTCCGATCGGCACGTTTTCCCCTCTCCCGCGTGCGGGAGAGGGTAGGGTGAGGGTTCTTTCCGCGAAGGCGCTCCGAGATAGGCCGTGTGAGAGCTTGTCACAGGAGCGCCCTCACCCCAGCCCTCTCCCGCATTCGCGGGAGAGGGGAAAAGGCGCGCGCGGGGATCGGGTCAAGCTGCCTTGGCGGTGGCCGGACCCGGCTTCGCCGCAAGCTGGCGCAGCACATACGGCAGGATGCCGCCGTGCCGGTAGAAGTCGCGCTCCTTCGGCGTCAGCAGCATCACGCGCACGGTGAACTTCTTCTCGCTGCCCGCGCCGCGCGCGATCACGATCGCCTCACGCGCGTCGGGCGCGGTGAGGCCGGTGATCTCGAACGTCTCCTTGCCTGTGAGGCCGTGCGTTTTCGCACTCTCGCCGTCCTTGAACTGCAGCGGCAGCACGCCCATGCCGACCAGGTTGGAGCGGTGGATGCGCTCGAAGCTCTGGCAGATCACGGCGCGCACGCCGAGCAGACGCGTGCCCTTGGCGGCCCAGTCGCGCGAGGAGCCGTTGCCGTATTCGGCGCCGGCGAACACCACCAGCGGCACCTTCTCTTCCTGGTACTTCATCGCGGCGTCGTAGATCGACTTCTGCTCGCC
>DAISJF010000231.1:0-4181 GCA_036821625.1 Rhodanobacteraceae bacterium | reverse complement strand
CTGCTCGTTTTCGTCGATCCGATCGCCGAGCTCGACGATTCCGGCGCCGATCCGCAGAACCCGATGGCGGCGATGATGGCCGACAAGTCGTCGGATCTGCCGAAGCTGTTCAAGGCCTGGGGCATCGAGTACGACCCGAAGAAGGTCGTGCTCGACCGCCAGCGCGCGCTGCCGATCTCGATGGGCGAAGGCACTGCGCCGGTGCGGCATCCGGCGATCCTCGGATTCACGGCGGAGGATCTCAATCGCGACGAGGTCACGACCGCGAATCTCGACTCGATCAACGTTTCGACGGCGGGTTATTTCGAGCTCTCCAAGGACGTCAAGGACGAAAAGCTGACGCCGCTGATCCAGACCACCGGCGAGGCAACGACGCTGCCGGCGGACCGCCTGCGCATGCTGCAGGATCCGAACTCGCTGTACGCCGAGTACAAGCCCGGCGGCGAGCACCTGATCGTCGCCGCGCGGCTTTCCGGCAAGTTCAAGACCGCGTTCCCGGAGCGCAAGGACGAGGGCGCGCTCAAGGAATCGAAGGACGAAGGCCAGATCATCCTCGTCGCCGATACCGACATCCTGTCCGACCGCATGTGGGTGCAGATCCGGCCGTTCTTCGGCCAGAAGATCATGAACGCGTTCGCGAACAACGGCGATTTCGCGGTGAACGCGCTCGACAACATGGCGGGATCGAGCGAGCTGATCTCGATCCGCGGCCGCGCGACGTCGCAGCGTCCGTTCACGACGGTCGATGCGCTCAAGCGCAGCGCGGACGAGCGCTTCCGCGCGAAAGAGGAAGAGCTGCAGAAGGAGCTGCAGGACACCGAGCGCAAGCTGACTGAGCTGCAGAGCGCGAAGAGCAAGGATCAGGCGCAGATCCTGTCGCCCGAGCAGAAATCCGAGCTCGAGAACTTCCTGAAGCGCAAGGTCGAGATCCGCAAGGAACTGCGCCAGGTGCGCCGCCAGCTCGACGCCGAGATCGAATCGCTCGGCACGCGGCTGAAACTCGTCAACATCGTGCTGATGCCGCTCCTGGTCACGCTGGGCGCGCTCGGGTTCGCGTGGTGGCGCAATCAGCGCCGCCGCGCCGCGATCGGAGGTGCCGCATGAACCAGAAGACACTGATCGGACTTGCCGTCGCCGCTCTGGTTGCGATCGTCGTCGCAGTCGTGCTGAATCACTCGAACCGGCCGCGCAGTGAAACCGGCGGCGACGAGGCGACGCGCTATCTCGTTCCTGCGCTCCGCGACCATGTCAACGATGTCGACAAACTGGTCGTGACCGGCGCCGAGAACAAGCCGATCGCGACGATTGCGCGCGGCTCGGCCGGCTGGTCGATCGCCGAGAAGGGCGGTTACGCGGCCGATACCAGCAAGCTGCGCGAGTTCCTGCTTCGCCTCGCCGACGCCAAGCTGGTGGAACAGAAGACCGCGAACAAGGACAAGTACGCGGCGCTCGGCGTCGAGGACGTCGACGGCAAGGATGCGAAGGGCGTCGAAGTCGAGCTCGACGGCCTGGCCCAGCCGATCAAGCTGATCGTCGGCAACACCGACGCGCACGGTGGCACGTTCGTGCGCCGCGCCGGGGATGCGCAGAGCTGGCTTGCGTCGGGCAGCCTCAACGTCGACAAGAAGGCCGAGAGCTGGCTGCGCAAGGATCTCGTCGACATTCCGGTCACGCGCATCGCGTCGGTCGAGATCCGGCGCGCGGACGGCAAGACCGTGCGCGTGACGAAACAGGCCGAGGGCGATGCGAGCTTCAAGCTTCAGGACGTGCCGAAGGGCCGCGAGCCGTCCTCCGAATACACCGTGAACGGACTGGCTTCGACCCTCGGCGGCCTGCGCTTCGACGACGTCATGCCGGCCACGGATGCGATGCCGGGCGACAAGGCGCTGCACGCGCACTACGCGACGTTCGACGGGGTCGCGATCGACGTCACGGCGTGGGAGAAGGACGGCAAGGATTACGCGCAGTTCGTCGCACAGCTGGACGACGATCGGGCCAACCAGCACGTCACCGCGCAACAGACCAAGGAGAAGGCGGACTACGACGCCGAGGTCGCGGCGCAGACGCAGAAGACGCCCGCCGCGGACGCGTCGAAAGCGGCGGACGCGAAAAGCGAGGCAGCTTCGGCACAGCCGGTGAAGCCGGCTTCGGTTGCCGATCCCGCAAAGGACCGCGAGCGGAAGATCGCGGAGATCGGCAAGGAAGTCTCCGATCTCAACGGGCGCTTCAAGGACTGGACGTTCGTGCTGCCGGCGTACAAGTACGCGAACATCAACAAGTCGATGGACGACCTCCTGAAGGCGCCGGAAGAAAAGAAGGAAAGCAAGAAGGACGAAAAGAAATCCGCTGCGCCGAAGAAGGACGCGCCAGCGCCGAAGAAGCCCGCTTGAGCGCGTTGTCGAAGGCCTCCGCGTTGCCCGGTGCCGCCGCGCGGAGAGCGAAGCGGGCGCGACTCGACCGATGAACGTTTCGCGCGCCGCCATCCTGGTCGCCGCGCTGACGGGCGCGACGGCCGTAGCGGCCGGCGCATTCGGGGCGCACGCGCTGCGCGACTCGCTCGACGCTTCGGCGCTTTTGATCTGGCATAGCGCGGTCGAATACCAGTTCTGGCATGCGCTCGCGCTTCTCGGCGTCGGCGCCATCGCACGCGTGGATTCGTCGGCTGCGTTGAAGGCGGCTGCGCTCGGATTCCTGCTCGGCATCCTCTTCTTCTGCGGAAGCCTCTATGCGCTCGCGCTCGGCGCGCCTCGCGTGATCGGAGTCGTCACACCGGTTGGCGGAATCGCGCTGATCGTCGGCTGGATTGCGCTGGCAGCTCACGCGTTCCGCAGCCGCGCGAGCTGACGCGTATCTGTAGCGGGGCAGGCCATGCCCCGACCGGCCGCGGCGGGCACATCGGCCGCTCCGGCTCCGCGGGACGATTCCGCGAGACGATTCCGCGAATCCATTCGATCTGAGACGCCTCAGGCCACATAGGCCTCGCGTCGGATTGACCCCGTCTAACGCATCGTCTATCTTTCTAAGTAAGAACGATTCTCACTTCGTTTAGCGTTACTTCTTCGACTAGCAGAAAAGCGCTCCGGGAGCGCCTGAGGAAGCGAGGGAACATGCTGCGCCAACTTCTCGGTCGCATCGTGCGGGCGACCGCGTGCGCCGTGCTCGCGGACATCGCCGTGTCTGCCTCGGCGGACGACACGCCGACGCCCCTATCGCTCGGCCGCAAGATCTTCTTCGATCCGTCGCTGTCCGCGTCGGGCCAGATGGCGTGCTCGAGCTGCCACGATCCCGCGCACGCACATGCGCAGTCGAATGCATTGTCCGTGCAGTTCGGCGGCGCGAATCTCGACGAGGCCGGAACGCGCAGCGTTCCTTCGCTGCGCTATCTCAACCGCTTCGGTTTCTCGTTCGACAGGGAAGGCACGCCGAACGGCGGATTCAATCGTGACGGACGCTCGATGAGCCTGCTCGATCAGGCCGAGCGTCCGCTGCTCTCGGCGAACGAGATGGCGAACGGCGATGCCGCGACGTTCGTGGCCAGGCTCGCTGTCGCTGCGTATGCCGACGAATTCAGGAAGGTCTTCGGCGACGACGTGTTCGACGATGTCGAAGGCGCGTTCTTCCGCGCCCGGTTCGCGATCGAGGCGTACGAAGAGGGAGAGCCCGAGCTGCATCGCTTCGATTCGAAATACGACTTCTTCCTGGCCGGCAAGGTCATGCTGGCGCCGGCGGAGCTGCGCGGCCTCGCGCTGTTCAACCGGCCGGACAAGGGCAACTGCCAGGCCTGTCATCCGAGCGGGCGCGGCGCGGACGGATCGCCGCCGCTGTTCACCGACTACACCTACGACAACCTTGGCGTTCCGCGCAACGCGGAAATTTCCGCCAACCTCGATCCGGGCTATTTCGATCTCGGCCTGTGCGGCCCGTTCCGCACCGATCTCGAACAGCGTCGCGATCTGTGCGGCGCATTCAAGGTGCCGACGCTGCGCAATGTCGCGACGCGTCAGGTGTTCTTCCACAACGGCCTGTTCAAGTCGCTGCGCGATGCGCTGCGCTTCTACGTGCGTCGCGACACGAATCCCGAAGAGTTCTATCCGACCGGCGCCGATGGCGTCGTGCGGAAGTTCGACGATCTGCCGCCCGATCTCCGCGCCACCCTCGCCAAGCTGCCCGACCGGCCCGGC
>DAISJF010000230.1:0-4202 GCA_036821625.1 Rhodanobacteraceae bacterium | reverse complement strand
GGTTCGGGATGACTTTGAGCTCGCGCTGCGAGACGTTCGAGGACAGGCCCTTGTTGTCGGCCTGGAACGTCGCACCCGGCGCGGCTGCGGTGACGGTGACGCCGGCGAGCTCGGTCGCGGCGCCGCCGACCAGCGCGAGGTTCAGCGTCGTTTCCTCGGCGAGCTGGAGATACACATCGTCCTGCTCCGCCTTCGCGCCGTTGTCGGCGGAAGCCTTGACTTCGTACGGGCCGCCGACGCGCAGACCTTGCGCCGAGTAGCGCCCCTCGCCGTCGGCGACGGCGGTGCGTGAAGTACCTGATGGCACGTGCAGGATCTCGACGGTGGCGCCTGCGACCGGTTTGCCCGCTGCGTCCACGACACGGCCGCTCAGCGACGAGGATGTGTTTTGGGCCAATGCGGTCGAGATCACGAACAGCGAACCGACGACCCAGGCCACCAGCCACGCACGCAATTGTCTGTTCATCCCCAGCCTCTCTCCGATGGAATCTGCGAACGCAAACAACGCCGCACGCTCGTTTCCGCGCTGCGGAAACGGACTCGTTCGACGATCGTTGAGATCCCGCGAAAGCGGGATTTTCCCGCACCTGAAATCGAGCCACCCTCTCGATTCTTAACTTCAGTTTAACAGCGCTCGGTGACGAAAGCGTAACAGCGGGAACCACCGGGATTTTTCGCGCCGTCTCCTATTCGGCGGTGTGTCACAGCGTTATGAGACGCTCCGCCGAAGGCCGAGCGGCACGCGGATTCCGCTTGTCGAGGCGGGGCTACATCGCGATCTTGACGTACGCCATGACGCCGTCCAGAAACATCTGCACCGACAGCGCGACGAGCAGCATGCCCATCAGGCGCTCGACCGCGATCAGCACGCTCGTACCGAGACACCGGAACAGATACGTGGACGACAGCAGGATCACGGCCGTCGCCAGCCATGCCAGCGAAAGCGCAACGCTCCAGTCGACCGTGCGGCCCGGATAGCTGTTCGCGAGCAGCATCACGGCCGCGACGGCCGAAGGGCCGGCGATGCCCGGAATCGCCATCGGCACGATGAACGGCTCGCGCTCGCCATCGGCCCCGAAGATGCCCTCCTTGGGCGGAAACACCATGCGCACGCCGATCAGGAACAGCACGATGCCGCCGGCGATGCTGACCGATTCCTGCTTGAGCTGGAGCAGCTGCAGGAGATAGCGGCCGCCGAACAGGAACACGAACAGCACGACCAGCGCGATCAGGAGCTCGCGCACGAGCACGAGCTGGCGGCGACGCGGATCGACATTGCGCAGAAGCGGCAAAAACAGCGGAATATTGCCGAGCGGATCCATGATCAGAAACAGGAGGACACCGGCCGACAACGTGCTCATCGAGTTTTCCATTCCGCCCCCGTCGAAGGTGAAGCCTGCGATGCGCGGTGCCCATTGTCGCACTCGATCCCGCGCGTGCGTAAACGAACCTGACGGCGCGCTCGTCTCGAACCGCGCGCTGCCGGGCCACCTGCCGCAACGATGGAAGCTGCGCGACGCGATGCTACGATGCCCGGCAAGCGTCAGAACCAGGCCTAGCCGCCGCCGGCATCCATGCAGCCCGTCACCGATCTCCATATCCGCGAAGTGCGTGCGGACGACGCGGAGTTCATCCTCGCGCTCGTTCCGCGTTTCGTCGCATTCGAGCTGCCGCCCTGGCGCGATCGCGACGAAACCACCGACGGCGTGCGCCGCGACATCGAGCGCCATCTCGCCGATCGACCCGAAGGAACGCATCTCTTCGTCGCGGAAACCGCAGCGGGCAAGCGTGCCGGGTTCCTGCATCTGCAGGCGACGCGCGATTTCTTCACCGGTTCGCCGAACTGCCATATCTCGGACATCGCGGTCGCGGCAGACATGGACGGACACGGCATCGGCGCGCGCCTGCTCGCGTTCGCCGAAAGCTGGGCGCGGGAGCACGATTGCCGCTTCCTCACGCTCGGCGTGTTCCCCGGCAATGCGCGCGCCCGCGCTCTCTACGAGCGCCACGGCTACGGCGTCGAGCTGCTGCGCATGGTCAAGGCCGTCGCCTGACCGGTTTCCCAACCGCAAAGCTTTTGGTCTATGCTGCGCGGCGCCCGAGCCTGGGGCGGTTTCCCGCCTGAAATCGCGTTCCCGGGGCCACGGATGGCGAGCACGGGCCCATGGAAGGTCGTGAAATCCTCGGAGGTCTCAATGCTTGCGGAGGTACGAAGTACCGGCGACATCCATAGCACCCGCGTCCTGTCCCTGGACTCCACCGGGCGCATCCTCGACTGGATGAGCTGGCAGGACGCGGTGTGTCTTTACGTGCGCGGCGCGGTGGCCTGGACCCTCGGTGATCCGTGCCTGACGATCCACGGCGGCACGAGCCGCCTCACCGGCGAGCAGTCGACGCTCGCGCTGCATCCGATCGTCGCGAGCACCGGACACGCGCGGCCGGCCGCGATCGATCCCGCCCCGGCGCTGACCAACGTCGCGCTGTTCGCGCGCGATCGCATGCTGTGCCTTTATTGCGGCAATCACTTCCACCGCGGCGAGCTGACGCGCGATCACGTTCTGCCGGTCTCGAAGGGCGGACGCGACGAATGGGAAAACGTCGTCAGCGCGTGCTGGTCGTGCAACGTCCGCAAGGGCGGGCGCACGCCGCAGCAGGCGAACATGCCGCTGCTCGCGGTTCCGTATCGGCCGAGCTGGGTCGAGCATCTGATCCTGTCGAACCGCAACATCCTCGCCGATCAGATGGACTTTCTCGTCAATCACCTGCCCAAGAGCCGGCGGCCTCACTAGTTCGCCCGGGTTACGGCTCCGGCATTTCCCCGTTCAAGATCGACGCGCGCCTGCGTTCCGCGGCGCGCTCGTTGCGCGCGTTGAGCTCGTCGTTCCGGTTCTTTTCCCAGATCAGGCGCTGCACCCACGGCGCGCCGAACACCCGCTTGCCGCTGCGATTGAATGCCTGCGTGTTCGCGTGTGCGAGAAAGAACGCCTTGCCGACGAAGTAGAACGCCGCGTACAGAAGGCAAAGCGAACGCATAGTGGCCGAGCCGGGATTGGGAACCCATGGCAGCATCCCCCTGCTCTCGCGCAGGAGCAGCAGCACGCCATAGACGCCCGCGAGCACGACCGGAAGCTGGAACGCGGCGAGCTGCAGCCAGTCCCGCGCGTCGTCGGCGACGGCTTGCAGGCGCGCCGCAAGACGTGGCGCATCGCCGCGGAAAAAATACACGCCGATCACGCCGTCGAGCGCGATGATCGCGAGCGCGAACGCGATCGCGCGATAGACCTCGGGATTGCCGATCCAGTCGAGCCAGTCGCGCACGCCGACGACGTACACGCTGATCGCGGCCGCTATCGCGACGAGGATCGCGAGCGAGACCAGGAACACGCGCACGGCCTGCAGCGGCGAACGATACTCGCGATACGTCTCGCTCAGGATCGAGAACACGAACGCGCGGAAATACTCGAGCGGGATCAGCGCGAGCAACCCGCGCGCCCAGCCGATATCGTCCCAGTCCGGCGTCAGTGCGGCGTAGACGAAGCCGACCGCGATCGTGAACGGGATCAGCGTCCACAACGCGATCGCCTGCCAGTCGGTGCCGTCCGGCACCTCTTCACGGTTCGTCATCCGAGCCCCTGAACATTGCGGATGCGTGCTGCGCGCCGTCCGAAGCGATGCGTTCACAAGTATAGCGGAGCCTCGCAGCGGCTCCGCTGCGTCGTTCCGCTGCGTCGCGGACGCCGCCGGCCATCGAAAAACCACATTTCAGCACGCGCGTTCCTTGCCGGACCTGCCTCCGCATCGGACAATATGCAGACCGGTAATACCGCTCCCTCCGATGATCGACCCGCAACGCTACCCCCATCTCGCCCGCGTCGAGACGCCCGATGACCTGCGCAAGGTGCCCGAGGCCGAGCTCGACGAGGTCGCGCGCGAGCTGCGCGCGTACCTGATCGATTCCGTCGCCACGTCCGGCGGGCACTTCGGTGCCGGGCTCGGCGTCGTCGAGCTCACCGTCGCGCTGCACTGGCTGTTCGATACGCCGCGCGACCGCCTGGTCTGGGACGTCGGCCACCAGTGCTATCCGCACAAGATCCTGACCGGACGCCGCGACCGCATCACGACGATCAAGAAGAAGGACGGTCTCGCACCGTTCCCGAAGCGCGAGGAAAGCGAGTACGACACGTTCGGCGTCGGCCATTCGT
>DAISJF010000229.1:0-4216 GCA_036821625.1 Rhodanobacteraceae bacterium | reverse complement strand
AGGAAGCGGAAAGCAATGAGCGGCAGGGAATGTGCTGAAGTGTTGTGCGCGAAGGCATTGGATCGACCTCGAATTGTTAAGGTGGCTTGGTGGCGGAAACTTGGCTCTCGGCGCCAAGGTGGTGGCGAAAGAAGTCGCGTCGAGTCACTACGATGTTCATGGGCAAAGCGGACAGCCTCCCTGGAGGACGCCCCGCCGGAGATTGGGGCATTGACGAATAAGCGCTCGACGTCCTGCGACCCGGGTCCGCAGGCTATTTCTGGTCCGACCGCAGAGCGGCTCGAAGCACTGCTACAAGATCGGCGGGAGAGAGGCCACCGCCTTTCGCCTGCAAGAAGACGCGCCGCGCGAAGCCCAACCACGTCGCGTTCGTCTCGCGGTGTCCGCGCTTAGCAAGTATCGACCGCGTCGTTGGGCGCACTACCGGCACGTTGAGCGCAGCGTGACGTGGGTCACGTACGAGTTCGACGTTGAATCGCCCGAATACTAGTTCGAGGCGACTTCGCTAGAGCAGGGCTTTCAAGAAGTTGGCGCATAGACGATGGGCGGCTGCAAGGAACGCGTCTCGTTGTAGGCGAAGGCCGATCGCAATCTAGTGCGGCGGCTCCATCAGCAACAACGGATCCAGCCGCACGTCGAACCAGTTCATCCCCCAATGCAGATGCGGCCCGGTTGCGCGTCCGGTCATGCCCACTGCGCCGATGACCTGGCCCTGCTCGACGCGGTCGCCGACTTTCACGTCCACGCGCGACAGGTGCAGGAAGTTCGAGCTTATCCCGTGGCCGTGATCGATCAGTATCGTGCCGCCGGTCAGATAGAGATTCGCGTCGGCGAACGTGACGATGCCGCCGGCCGGCGCCTTCACCGGCGTGCCTTGCGGCACGGCGATGTCCATGCCCGGATGCGGTGACTTCGGCACGTCCTTGCCTTTGACGACGTAGACGCGCTGGCTGCCGAAGCGTCCGCTGATGCGGCCTTCGACGGGCCATACGAAAGTTTCGAGAAATTCCTCGCGTGCGTCATTGCGCTGGCGCGCGGCGACGACGCGGGCCTGCTCGCGCCGGATGCGCTCGGCGATATCGGGCGGCGGCTCGACGGTTTCCGGCGGCACGCCTTCGATGCGCTCGACCGGCCAGTCGCGCGGCGTGACCTCGATCGCGATCTGATCATGCCGGCCGTCGCGTTCGCGCACGTCGACGGTGACCGGGCCTTTTTCGTCGCGCCCGACGCCGAACACGACGGCGCCGTCGGGGCCGACGAGAAGATCGCGGTCGGCGTAGCGGACTTTGCTGCCGGGCGCGACGTTGCCGATGACGAGTGCGCCCTGGGAGACCGCCCGCGGAAAACCGGAGTGCGCGTCGGGTGGCGTCGCGGTCGACACCGTTGAAAGAATGCCGAGCACCAGCGTGGTCGTCATCCCGGCGAAGGCCGGGATGCCGCTCTTCAAGCGTGGGCTCGCACGCGAAAAACTGGATCCCGGCCTTCGCCGGGATGACCGGGAATGGGCGTCTGCCGCGAAACCGCTCAACGCGCGAACTCCAGCCGCTGCCCGCGCAGCGAATCGTCGAGCCGGCCTTCGTGCCAGCCGAGCGCCCCGTTCACGAACGTCGCCGCGATGCTCGAACGGAACGTATGGCCCTCGAACGGCGACCAGCCGCATTTCGACAGCACGTCGGCCGCCGTCACCGCGTGCGGTTTCGCGGGATCGACGAGCACGAGGTCGGCGCGGAAGCCTTCGCGCAGGAAACCCCGCTCGCGCACGTCGAAGCGGATCGCCGGTGCATGAGAGACCGCTTCGACCACGCGTTCGAGCGTGAGCTTGCCGTCGAGCACGCGCTCGATCGCGCATTGCAGCGCGTACTGCACGAGCGGCAGCCCCGACGGCGCGCGCACGTACGGTTCGGCCTTCTCGCTGGCGAGGTGCGGCGCGTGATCCGTCGCGAGGATGTCGATGCGGCCTTCGGCGAGCGCGCGCGTGATCGCATCGCGGTCCGCCGCGGTCTTGATCGCCGGATTGCACTTGATCCGGTGGCCGAGGCGCGCGTAATCGGCATCGGTGAAGTGCAGGTAATGCACGCAGGTCTCGGCCGTGATGCGCTTGCCGGCAACCGGGCCTGGCTCGAACAGCGCGCATTCGTCGGCGGTCGAGATGTGCAGCACGTGCAGGCGCGTGTCGTGCGCGCGTGCGAGCGAGATCGCGAGTTTCGTCGACTTCACGCACGCCTCGCGCGAGCGGATCAGCGGATGCTGGTCGGCGGGGATGTCGTCGCCCCAGCGCTCGCGCGCCTTCAATTCGTTGGCGAGGATCGTCGGCGTGTCCTCGCAGTGCGTGATGATCGGCACGGGCGCGTCGCGGAAGATCGCATCGAGCGTCTTGGGATCGTCGACCAGCATATTGCCGGTCGAGGCGCCCATGAACACCTTGATGCCGGGCGCGGCGCGCGGATCGAGCGTGCGGATGTCGTCGAGGTTGTCGTTGGTCGCGCCGAGATAGAACGCGTAGTTGACGCGCGAGACCTCGGCTGCGCGCGCGTACTTCGCCTCGAGCGCGGCGCGGTTGGTCGCCGGCGGCTTCGTATTCGGCATCTCCATGTAGCTCGTGATGCCGCCGGCGAGGCAGGCGCGCGATTCGCTCTCGATGTCGGCCTTGTGCGTGAGGCCCGGCTCGCGGAAGTGCACCTGATCGTCGATCATGCCGGGCAGCAGCCAGCGGCCGTTCGCGTCGAGCACTCGATCGTTCGCGCGTGCGGTGAGGCCTTGACCGATGCGATGGATGCGACCGTCGCGGATGCTGAGGTCGCCGCTCTGGCGGCGGCCCTCATTGACGATTACGGCGTTGGTGATCAGCCAGTCAGTCATCGTCGCGCATCGCTCCACTGGCCGCCGGGCGCGGCCACCATTCGAACTCGTCGGGCACCGGATCGAGACCGCCGGCGCACAGCGGCTGACAGCGCAGGATACGGTACAGGCCGAGCCACCCGCCGCGCAGCGTGCCGAAGCGCGCGACGGCGACTCTCGCGTAGTCCGAACAGCTCGGGTGGAATCGGCAGCGCGAACCGAACAGAGGGCTCAGCCAACGTTTGTAACATTCCAGCATCAGGATGACGATGCGCGACACGTATTCGACTCCGCGCTCGCAGGGCGCGCGCGCATCGAAAGTATGCCCTGAAGCCGCAGCGAGGCGTCCGCCGAGGCGCTTTCGATCGCGATATCCGCCTGCCGAAGGCTGGCGCTGCGCTCGGCGGGCCCGCGCAGGCGCCCGTCGCCACAGGGATTTTGGCGGTTGCCGGGGGAGGGGACTTGGGCTATAACACGCGGCCGCCGAATCATGAGGTGGACGCAGGCAATGGCAAAGAACAAACCGGCACCCGCCGGTCACGCAAAGAAGACGAAGGCTCCGGCGCGCGCCAAGGCCGCTGCGAGCAAGGCGCGCAAGGCGCCTGCGAAGACCGTCGCGAAGACGAAGCGGCCGGCTGCGCCCGTGCACAAGGTCGCAGGCAGCAAGGTCGCAAGTAAAGGCGCGAACAAATCACCGGCCAAGGTGGTCAAACCCGCGCCCAAGGCAGCGCCGTCGAAGCCGGCACCGGTCAAGCCGGCGCCCGCAACGAAAAAGGGCGTTGTCGCGTCGAAGCAAACAACGAAGCCGAGCAATCTGGAAAAGCAGTCCGGTAAGTCAGTGACCACGAGCAAGTCTTCCGTTTCGACGCACGCACATCCGAGAGGCCCGAAGGCGCGCGCGGTCGCTCCCGCGGCCGACACCGGCGTGACCATGCAGGACGGGCGCTATGCGCTGCCGACCTCGGTCCGCATCGAGCTGCCGAACGGCTACAAGCCGACGGCGAAAGAGGAATACATGAGCCCGCGCCAGCTCGAATATTTCCGGCGCAAGCTCGGCAAGTGGCGCGAGGAGCTGGTCGAGGAAAGCCGCCAGACGATCGAGAGCCTGCGCGACGAAGTGCGCGATGTCGGCGACGAAGCCGAGCGCGCCACGCGCGAAACCGAGAATTCGCTCGAGCTGCGCACGCGCGATCGCTATCGCAAGCTGATCTCGAAGATCGACAAGGCGTTGAAGCGCATCGAGGAAGGCCGCTACGGCTACTGCGAGGAGACCGATGAGGAAATCGGCCTCGAGCGTCTCGAGGCGCGGCCGATCGCGACGCTCTCGCTCGACGCGCAGGAGCGCTGGGAGCATCGCCAGAAGCAGATGGGCGACTGA
>DAISJF010000228.1:0-4223 GCA_036821625.1 Rhodanobacteraceae bacterium | reverse complement strand
CGGCAAATGGGTCATCGTGAATTTCTGGGCGACCTGGTGCTCGCCGTGCATCAAGGAGATGCCGGACATCTCCCAGTTCGTCGCGAGCCGTCAGGACGTCGCCGCGATCGGTCTCGCGTTCGGCGGCGAGGAGCTCGAGGACGTGGTCAAGTTCCTCGCCAAGCATCCGGTCAAGTATCCGATCGCGAACGTGCCGCTCGAGCAGCCGCCGAAGGATTTCGGCGCGCCGAAGGCCTTGCCGATCACGTACTTGATCGCGCCGGACGGCAGCATCGCGAAGAAATTCACCGGCCCCGTGACCTCGCAGGAGCTCGCTCAGGTAATCGCGGCCGGAGCCGGTGCGACGAAGTCCTGAGTCGCCGTGCCGACCGTCCGCTTCCTGGTCTCAGGGCTCGTGCAAGGCGTTTTCTTCCGCGCCTCGGCACGAGCGGAGGCAGCGCGGCTCGGCATCGCCGGGTCGGCGAGCAATCTGACCGACGGCCGCGTCGAGGTGATCGCGATCGGATCCGACGCCGCGCTCGATGCGCTCGAGCGCTGGCTCCGGCAGGGGCCGCCGGCCGCGGAAGTCGAGAGCGTGACGCGCGAGGTCATTCCGGATCGGCATCCGGACGGCTTCCACACCCGGTAAAAATGCCGCTGCCGCGCAGCGAAACCTCGCCCGGCGCTTGGGAGGTGGCGGCTTTCGCGCCATAATCCCATTTTTCCCTGATTTGCCAAATTGTCCGGCTCTGCCGGCAACTCCGTTTTATACGGAGCAGGCTGTCGCGTCTTGCGGCAGCCATTGGGCCCCGAAGCTGACACATCGTCATGAAAACCGTCCTGATGTTCCCGTACGCGAACCACCTCGGTGGCACGCAGCCGCTGGTCGCGATCGGCGCCGCGCTGCGCGATGCCGGGCACAAGGTCGTGTTCGCCGCACGCGGCAAGTGCCGCGCGTACGTCGAGCAGTGCGGCTTTGAAGTCGAGGATGTGGTCGAGCTCGATCCCGAGCGCAGCGTCGCCTACATCAACAAGTCGAGCCTGGACTATCACACGCCGGAGAGCATCGCCGAATTTGTCGGCGCGGAGACCGCGCTGATCGAGAGATACCGCGCGGATGCGGTCGTCGATCTGCATCGGCCGACGCTCAAGCTGTCGGCCCTGCTGACCCGGACCCCGCGCGCGGTGCTCTGCAACACCGTGCTCACCCGCTACTACGCCGGCGAGAAATTCCTGCCCGAGTCGCATCCGCTGAGCTCGGTGTTCAAGTATCTGCCGCAGAGCATCCTCAAGCCGATGAGCGCCTGGGCCGAGGAAAAGCTGTTCGCGGCGTGGGTGCGTCCGTACAACGCGTATCTGAAGGGCCGCAGCGACGTGCGCTTCCACTCGATGAAGGATCTGTTCGAGGGCGAAGCGACGATCCTGATGGATGCGCCCGAATTCGCGCCGCTCGTCGACCTGCCCGCGCATGTGCACGCGGTCGGACCGCTCGTGCACGAGCAGACGGATCGCGTGCCGGCGTGGTATTCGCGGCTCGATCCGCGCAAGAAGTCCGTGTTCGTCTATCTCGGGTCGTACGGCGAGCAGTTCACGCGCGTGGTCGACTATCTCGGCCGCATGCTGGCCGGCTGCGCCGACTATCAGGTCGTCGCTGCGACCGGCGGGCTCTACGACTACGCCGGCGCCGAGTGTCCGCCGAACGTGATCCTCAGCGACTACGTGCCCGCGAGCCTGGTGCTTTCGCACAACTGCGCCGCGATGATCACGCACGGCGGCCGCGGCTCGATCTATTCGGCACTGCATCACGGCGTGCCGCTGGTCGGCATTCCGAATCAGGGCGAGCAGGAATGGAATCTCGACGCGGTCGAGCGCAACGGGCTCGGCCGCAAGCTGTCGGCAAAGCGCATCAGTTTCGAGGCGTTCCGTGATGCGATGCACGCGGTCATCGACGACGCGCGCTTTCGCGAGAATGCGCAGGCGTTCCGGCGGCGCCTGATCGCATACGACGGCGTCGGCGCGGCGTCGCGCATCATCGCGGCACTCGGCTAGCGATCACCGGAATTCGCACGATCGGCATGCCCGGTGATGCGCTTGTCATCGAAGATGAATCGAACGGTGATGCCGGTCGCGTGCCAAGTGACTATGCTCGACGGTTCCGCGGGCCGCCACCGACAGCCCGCGCCGTCGACGAGGGCGCAAGCGCATGTCGCATCGAACTGGATCCGCCGGCCGGGCTTTCCAACTGGGCTGCATCGCGCTCGGCATTCTCGCCGCGCGGGCGGTAACGGCACGTGAGCTGCCGTCCCTCGTTCATGCGCAAACCGGTCGCGCCGGCGCGGCCGTGCTCGGTGTCGAGAGCGCCTACGATGCGTTGCGGTTGATTCCTTCATCGATTCCCGATGGCCTTGGAGGTCCGGGCCAGAAAGTCATCATCGACGACGGAGCGCAGGAGGATTTCTTCGGCTGGTCCGTCGCGATCGACGGCAGCACCGCGGTCCTTGGCGCTTACGGTGTGACGGTGAATGGCCACACGCAACAGGGCGCCGCGTACGTGTTCACCGAAGCCGACGGCATCTGGACGCTCGCCGCGACGCTGACCGCCGACGACGGCGCGCCGTTCGACATCTTCGGATCCGAGGTCTCGCTGTCGGGGACCGTGGCCGCGATCGGCGCCTATCAGGCCGACCACAGCCGTGGCGCGGTGTACGTGTTCACCGGCTCCGGCGGACAGTGGACGCAGAAAGCGCGGCTCACGGCGGATGACGGTGCGAGTCAGGACTGCCTCGGATGGTCGGTCGCGGTCTCCGATTCCACCGTGATCGCCGGCGCGCCGTTTGCGATCGTCGATAACCGGCAGACGGGTGCGGTCTACGTGTTCGCGCCGGTCGGCGGCGCGTGGGGCCAGCGCCAGAAGCTGACCGCGAGCGATGCGCAGCTCGGCGATTTCTTCGGCGACGCGGTCGCGATCGACGGTGCGACCGCGGTGATCGGCGCGGACAGCGCGACGGTCAACGGCCACGTCGTGCAGGGCGCGGCCTATGTCTTCGACGGCACGAGCGGCAGCTGGACCGAGCAGGCCAAGCTGACCTCGGACGACGGCGCGGCGTACGACAACTTCGGACGATCCGTCGCGGTATCGGGAGCGACGGCGCTGATCGGCGCGCCGTATGCGAGCTCGTACGAAGGCGCGGCGTACGTGTTCGACGGCAACGGCACGGACTGGCATCCGGGCCAGAAGCTCCTGGCGAGCGACGGCGCGCCCGACGGTTATTTCGGCTGGTCGGTCGCGCTGTCGGGCGATCTCGCGCTCGTCGGCGCGGGCAGCTACAGCGATCAAAATCCGGGGCACGCCTATGTGTTCGCGCGCTCGGGCGGCGTCTGGTCCGAGACCGACGAAAAATCATCCGGCGACGGCGCCGGCGCCGACTATTTCGGCTGGTCGGTCGCGGTCTCGGGCACGAACGCGCTGGTCGGCGAGCCGATCGCGACGGTCGGCGCAAACTACGCGCAAGGCGCCGCGTTCTTCTACGGCGGATCGGACGATGTGATCTTCGCGAACGGCTTCGACGCGGACTGAACGGCACGCCGTTTCGCGGCGCCGGTGCGGACGGCGGCGCTCAGCCCTTGAGCACGCCGAGCTTGCGCCCGACTTTGACGAACGCTTCGACCGCGCGATCGATCTGCTCGTGCGTGTGCGCCGCGCTCATCTGCGTGCGTATGCGCGCCTGGCCCTGCGGCACGACCGGATAGAAGAACCCGATCACGTAGATGCCTTCGTCGAGCAGTTCCCTGGCGAACTGCTGCGCGAGCTTGGCGTCGTACAGCATGACCGGCGCGATCGGATGCGTGCCGGGCTTGATCTCGAAGCCGGCTTCGGTCATGCGCTTCCTGAAATACAGCGCGTTGTCGTTGACCTTGTCGCGCAGCGCGGTCGACGAGGACAGCATCTCGAACACCTTGATCGACGCGGCGACGAGCGGCGGCGGAAGCGTGTTCGAAAAGAGATACGGCCGCGAGCGCTGGCGCAACAGATCGATGATCTCCTGGCTGCCGGTCGTGAAGCCGCCCGAGCCGCCGCCGAGCGCCTTGCCGAGCGTCGACGTGAACACGTCGACCTCGCTCAGGACGCCGCGCAGCTCCGCCGAACCGCGGCCGGTCGAACCGACGAAGCCGGTCGCGTGCGAATCGTCGACCATCAGCAGCGCGTTGTATTTCTTCTTGAGCGCGACGATCTCGTCGAGCTT
>DAISJF010000227.1:0-4236 GCA_036821625.1 Rhodanobacteraceae bacterium | reverse complement strand
CCAGTCGGCGTAGATTGCCGCTCCATCGGGCGAAACGTTGTCGTCGACCCGGTAGTCGAACAGGCACGCGCGCGCGGTCGAGATGTCGTTCCCTCCGAAAAACGTTTCAGCGAGCGTTTTCAGATAGATCCCGCCGCCCTTTGCGCTCGCGAAATTGTTGGAGACCTGCACCGGATTGGAGCCGTCCGTACTGAACAGGCGAGCCGTCGCCAACTGATGCCGCCCTTCGTCGGTGCCGACGGCCGCGATGCCGCCGCCGTACAGCGCATCGTTGAACTGGATTACCGCACCGCCGAGCAGACCCGGCGAAGCGATGTCGGCCTGTGCCGGTGCGAGCACCTCGATGCCGCCGCCGTAGCCGTTCGGCGCATGGTTCAGCTCGATCAGCGTGTTCGGCTCCAGAACGAACAGCCGCGACTGGCCCTCGATCCGGATGCCGCCGCCCGAAGTCGACGCCGTGTTGTTGAGGATCGCGGTGTCGTGCGAGACCGTCAGGGTTGCGCCGCCGCTTTCGCCCCGGAAATTGACGCCGGCGCCGTAGCCCGCGCTGTTGAGCGCGATCGTCGTGTTGATCAACTGCAGGTTGCCCGTGCCGTCGAAATCGATCCCGCCGCCGCTCGCATCGCCGTCACGCGATGCGCTCGTGATCGACAGGTTCTGGAACGCGACGTTCGTCGCGCCGCGGGTCGTGAACACCGCGCCGCCGCCGTTGCCGGCGCCGCTCACCGTGCTGAAACTGTCCGGCGTCGGTATGTCGCAGGTGCTGAAGCCGCCTTCGATCACGACCGTTTCCGTGTCGGTGATCAGGACCTGCTCGCCCGTGTAGGTGTGATCGTCGACGATCCAGACGTAGTCCGGACCCGGATTCGCCGCCGCCGCGTCGACGGCCGCCTGGATGTCCCGATACGGGCAATCCGCGCCGTTGCCGACGGTGAAGATGCCGACACCGGCTTCGGCCAGGGTCGCATCGAAGGACGCGAGCGCGAGAACCGGCACGAGAGCGCGTAACAAGCGTGACATGATGAGTTCCTCCAGATTGACGACCGGGCCTCGAATGCGGCCGGTCATTCAGTCGAACCCGCTGCTGAAGATCGGGTCGGCGACGTGGTCGCCCTGAACCTCGTAGGCGCCGAGGTCCATCGGTCCCCACACGTTGTTCACGTCGATCAGATCGACGCTGCGCGGGTTGCCGTCCAGATCGAAAGCGACGAGCTCGGCCGGCGCGAAATCGACACCGAGCGACGCTTGCTGCAGGTGATAGTCGCCATGGTCGAAGTCGACGAACGTCGGCACTCCCTGCACGACGTCGTCGCTGGACGGGAGCGTGCTGACGTCGTTGGAGAGGACGTAGTGGACCGTTGGCGGGAAGACGAGACCGTCAACGGTTCCCTCTCCGATCTGGTCGACGATGCTGTTGGTCAGCGTGAACCCGGAGACTTGACCGTGAATGACGTCGGGCGCGCCGATCGTGTTGCCTGCCAGCGTGCAGCTGTCGAGGATGAGCCCGGATCCGACGTGGAGATCGCCCGTCGTATAGGCGTCGATGAGCGGTC
The DNA here is from genome assembly GCA_036821625.1 of Rhodanobacteraceae bacterium. Classification (GTDB taxonomy): domain Bacteria; phylum Pseudomonadota; class Gammaproteobacteria; order Xanthomonadales; family Rhodanobacteraceae; genus Dokdonella_A. The sequence continues at coordinate 2,683 of DAISJF010000227.1, read as the reverse complement.
CGAACGAGGTGTTCTCGGCCAGGAGACAATTGGATAGCCTGACGAGTGTCGCGTCGTCGGTAAGCTCGCCGACCAGCGCGTTGGCCTGGTTTGCGCGCATCGAGAGGTGGCTCGCGAGAAACGTTCCTTTCGATTGCACCAGCACGATGGCGCCGTCGGTTGCGACGTTGTCGTCGACCCTGTTGCAGGCAACACCCGCAGCACATTCGACGCTGTCCAGCCCGCAGACCACGTGCGGATCGATCGGGTTGAGATCGACGGATGAACCGCTGTCGTCGTCGAGGTCGGCGTAGATCGCGGCGCCGTTTTCCGCGGTATTGGAGTGGATGTCGAAACCGTGGGCGCACATTTGCGACTGGTGTCCGCTCGGCGCATGGGGCTTGAGAAAGACGCCGCCGCCGGTCCGTGACGCTACGTTCTCGTAGATCGCGCCGGGACTCGCCGGATTTGTCGTGTACACGCCCGCGTACGCCGAGCCGTGCTCGGTCGCGAGCGCCGCAATGCCCGCGCCGTAGGGCGCACTGTTCTGCGCCAGAACCGCCGCGAATCTCAGCACGGCCGGTCCGAGCACTTCGATGCCGCCGCCGTAACCGGTCTCGCCTTGACCGAGCGCCGTGTTGTGCGTGACGAAGTCGAACTGATCGGGCGGCGAGTGCTTCACGTTGAGCGTGGTCTCGCCCTCGATGCGGATGCCGCCGCCGGACACGAGCGCCGTGTTGCTCGAAACGACCGAGCCGATCAGGGTCACCTCGGTCGGTCCCGTCGGGCTGACGTCGATGCCGCCGCCGTAGCCCGCCTGATTCTGGAACACCCACGCGGTCTGCAATATCAGGCTGCCCTGCCCGCCGAAGTAGATGCCGCCGCCGCTTTGGCTTTCGTCCATGACCGCGCCGGTGATGATCATGTTGCCGAGGACGACGTTGCTGGTCCCCTCGATCTCAAAGACGCTGTGGCCGCTTGTGCCGCCGATCGTAGTCTGGTCGGACGCCGGATCATTGTCGAAGCAGTCGGTGAATCCGCCTTCGATGATCACGTCCTGGTCGGTAACGACCACGTGCTGGTCGGTGTATTGCTGGTCCATCGCGATCCAGACGAGATCGATGCCGGGATGCGCCGCGGCGGCATCGACGGCCTCCTGAATCGTGTGGAACGGGCACTCCGGCGCGGCGCCGACCTTGTAGACGATGAAATCCGCGCGCGCCTCGCCAGTCGCCAGCAAGGCGACCAGTGCGGCGGCGATCGTGAAAAATCCGTATCTGAACATGGTGGCCTCTCCCGTGGGCTCTCCCGCATCGAAAGGAACGACGTTCCGCGACGCGCGAAGACATCGCCGGTCCCGAGCGCCGGTTCCCCGCGCAGGCGCCAGAGGACTAGAATCGGCACGGGGGTCGCTGCATGGCTGGATCCGAGCCAACCGTGCCGACATCGCCGTCCGCTCCGGCAGCGACGGCGGCGGACGCACTGTTCGTCGAGGTCTACGAACGCCTGAAGACGATGGCGAGCCGCGAGCTTGCGCGCAGCGACGGCGCCACGCTCAACACGACCGCGCTCGTGCACGAGCTGTACATGAAGGTCTGCTCCGGGCAGGAGCGTTCGTTCTCGAACCCCGCGCAGTTCTTCAGCTACGCCGCGCAGGCGATGCGTCACATCCTCGTCGACCGCGCCCGGCAGCGCTTGCGCATCAAGCGCGGCAGCGGCGCCGCGCACGTCGAGCTCGACGCGAACGACGCGATCGCGGACGTGACCGCGAATCACGCGCTCGGGCTCGACCAGGCGCTGAAAGAGCTCGAGCGCGACGATCCGCGCGCCGCGCAGCTGGTCACCCTGCACTATTTCGCCGGCCTGCCGCTGCCGCGCATCGCCGAGCTGCTCGGCGTGACCGAGCGCACCCTGAGCCGAGACTGGCGTTTCGCGCGCGCCTACCTGCACGACATCCTGCGCTGAACGTTCGCATGTCGCGATCGGCCGCCGATTGACGTTCTACGGAGATGGCCCCCGGGTGACCATGAGCGACGCGCCGGACAACATCGACACGCAGTCCGCCGGATCGAGCGGCGATGCGCTGTCGCGCCTGCGCGCATTGTTCGACGCGGTGATCGATCTGCGTGCCGACGCGCGCGATGCATGGATCGCGGAAAACGTCGCCGACCCCGCCGAACGCGCCGCGCTGACGCGCCTGCTCGCGGCGGCCGATCATTCCGATCACGGATTTCTCGATACACCGGTCGGCGAGCACGCGACCAAGCTCGGCGCGGACAGCGTGCTCGCGGAAAGCCTGGTCGGCCAGCGCATCGGCGCGTTCCGTCTCGTCCGTCTGCTCGGCAAGGGCGGCATGGCGGCCGTGTTTCTCGGCTCGCGCGAAGGCGGCGACTTCCGTCAGGACGTCGCGATCAAGCTCCTGCGCCGCGGCCTCTATTCCGAGATCGAGCAGCGCCTGTTCCTGCGCGAGCGCCAGGTGCTGGCGAGCCTCAATCATGCCAACGTCGCGCGTCTGATCGACGGCGGCCTGACCGATGCCGGCATTCCGTATCTCGTCATGGAATACGTCGACGGCGTGCCGATCACGCGCTACGCGAACGATCACGCGCTCGATGTGCGCGCACGCCTCGGCCTTTTTCTGACGGTGTGTCGATCGGTCGAGGCCGCGCATCGCGCGCTGATCGTGCATCGCGACATCAAGCCG
>DAISJF010000226.1:0-4286 GCA_036821625.1 Rhodanobacteraceae bacterium | reverse complement strand
AAACTGCTGAGTGTGAACCAAGCTACTGTAAAAGCTTGCTGCTGCTTTTGACGTTTGCTTGGACGCACTTTGATTTCTCGATGGACTTGCATCCACCACAAGGCGCCCACACAAGTCACCTGCGCACACTGTCAAAGATCAAATGCTTGCGGGTTTTTGTTCAACCCACGCCCGAGGACCTTTCGTCCAAGGGAGCCGCATATCATACAACCTATTCACGAACCGTCAACACCTCGGTGCAGACTTTCGAGTGCGCCGGAGCCTTGAATTTCGTGGGGATTCCTTCGATCGCCGGGGACCAGGACGGTCGGGCGCCGAGGGGGCGCGCATCCTAGCGGGACACATCCGTTTTGGGAAGGGGTCCGGCGTGTTTTTTGCGCCGGCAGCGCCGACTTCCCCGTGACCGCGCGATCCCGCGCCCGCAAGTGACGCCTACGCGTCCAGAATCAGGCGCACGCGCGCGAATCCGCGCTTGCCGAGCTGCAGCAGATGCTCGCCGCCGGGATGTAGCACGAGATCGCGCGCCTCGACGACGTCGCCGTCGACGCGGACCGCGCGCTCGCCAAGCTTGCGCATCGCTTCCGACGTGCTCGGCGCAAGGCCCGCAGCCTTCAGCAACGCGCCGATCCGCACGCCTTCGGCCGGCACGCGAATCTCCGCGACGATGAGATCCTGCGGCACGCCGCCGCCCTGCACGACCTCGTGCCAATGCCGCACCGCGCTTTCCGCAGCCGCGTTGCCGTGGAAGCGCGCGGTCAGCTCGGTCGCGAGCTCCATCTTGAGATCGCGCGGATTCGCACGCCCGTGCGCGACTGCCTCGCGCAGCGCGCGGATGTCGCCCATCGATTTCGCGAACGAGAGCAGCTCGAAATAGCGCCACATCAGGTCATCGGAGAGGCGCATGACCTTGCCGAAAATCTCGTTCGGCGGCTCGTTGATGCCGATGTAGTTGCCGAGCGACTTCGACATCTTGGCGACACCGTCGGTGCCTTCCAGCAACGGCATCGTCAGCACGATCTGCGCCGGCTGGCCGACGTCCTCCTGCAGTTGCCGCCCGACCAGGAGATTGAACTTCTGATCGGTGCCGCCGAGCTCCACGTCGGCCTTCAGCGCCACCGAGTCGTAGCCCTGCACGAGCGGATACAGGAACTCGTGGATCGCGATCGGCTGCTCGGACTTGTAGCGCTTGGAAAAATCGTCGCGCTCGAGCATCCGCGCGACGGTGTACTTGGCCGCGAGCCGGACCATGTCCGCCGCGTTCATCGGCCCGAACCACTCCGAGTTGAAGCGCAGCTCGGTCTTCTCGCGGTCGAGCACCTTGTAGACCTGATCGGCGTAGGTCTTCGCGTTCGCCTCGATGTCCTCGCGCGTGAGCGGCTTGCGCGTCACGTTCTTGCCGGTCGGATCGCCGATCATCCCGGTGAAATCGCCGATCAGGAAGATCACCCTGTGGCCGAGGTCCTGGAACTGCCGCATCTTGTTGAGCAGCACCGTGTGGCCGAGGTGCAGGTCCGGCGCCGTCGGATCGAAGCCGGCCTTGATGCGCAGCGGCCGGCCGAGCTTGAGACGCGCCTCGAGCTCCTCGCGCTTGATGATCTCGTCGGCGCCGCGGCCGATGAGATCGAGCGCGTCTTGCAAATCGGACATCGGAGTTCCTGCTGATGGAAGCGGCGCGGTGAGCGGTCGGCTTCCCGTGTCTTGGTTTGTCTTGCCGCTGGAAAATCGTCCAAAAAAAGGACGTCGCGGTTAATTATTGGTTAACGAGGGAGTGCACGCAAACCCGCGCCGCTATTGGCAATTGACGTCGCGTATACATGGCCTTTATGGTACCGGTCCGACAGCCGGAACGCGACCGTGCCCGCGAGATTCACCGAGCCGCAAGACACCCGCCGCAACGCGCGCTGCATGGCCATCCGGCGCCACGCGCAGCGCAACCATTTCAATTTCTATTCGCGCTGCTCGACCTGGACCTTCGTGCAGAACGTCGCCGCCGCGCCGATCAGCTGGCGCGCCGAGCATTGGGTGCTCGGCGGCGTCGCCCTGCTGCTGACCGCGCTGGTCGGCATCGTGATACCGGGCTGGGCGAGCGCGACGCGTCACGATCCCGCTCCGACTTCCTATACGACGCTTGCGATCGACGTGCCGCAACTGATGCCCGGCAACGAAGCCGACCCCGCGATCGGCGCCTACGGCATCACCGGCGCGGCGTCGGAGCCCGATTGGCACCGCGTCACGGTCCGCGCCGGCCAGTCGCTCGCCGACATCTTCGAAGAGAACGACCTCAGCCCCGCCGACCTCCAGCGCGCGCTCAACTCGCAGAACGACGCGTCCGCGCTGCGCCATATCCACCCCGGCGATGAATTCGCTTTCGTGAAGGATGCGAACGGCGCACTCGTGATGATGCGCTTCGACCGGGGCGACGCCGCGCGCGTCACGCTGCGCTTCACGCCGGACGGCGTCACCGAAACCGTCGACGAGCGCGCCATCGAGCGCCGCACGCAGGTCGGGCACGGCGTGCTCACGCGCTCGCTGTACGAAGCCGGCGCGCAGGCGGGCATGTCCGACACGATGATCTGGAAGCTCGCCAACGCGTTCGGCTACGACATCGACTTCGCGCAGGACCTGCGCGAGGGCGACAGCTTCAGCGTGATCTACGACGACGTCTATCGCGAAGGCGAGCACCTCCACGACGGCGACATCATCGCCGCGACCTTCATCAACCAGGGCAAGCGCTACACCGCGATTCGCTACACGAACGAGAAGGGCGAATCGATGTACTACAGCGAGGACGGACGGCCGCTGCGCAAGGCGTTCCTGCGCACGCCGGTCGAGTTCACGCGCATCTCGAGCATGTTTTCGGTCGGCCGCATGCATCCGATCCTCGGCTACATGCGCGCGCACCAGGGCGTCGACTACGCGGCGCCGACCGGCACGCCGATCCGCTCCGCGGGTGACGGCAAGATCGTGTTCCGCGGCTGGAAGTCCGGCTACGGCAATTTCGTCATCGTCCAGCACAACGCGCACATCAGCACCGCGTACGGACACATGTCCGCGTTCGCCAACGAGAAGCTCGGTCAGCACGTGAGCCAGGGTCAGGTGATCGGCTATGTCGGCATGACCGGCCTCGCCACCGGGCCGCATCTGCATTACGAATTCCGCGTCGACGGCCAGCACCGCAATCCGCTGACCGTGACCCTGCCCAAGGAAGAACCGCTGCCGCCGAGCCAGCTCGCGCTGTTCAAGCAGAAGAGCGCGCCGCTGCTGGCCAAGCTGAAGTTCGTCGACGGCCTCAAGCTCGCGCGCGCCAACGACTAGGGACGTGGCGGCGTCGCTGTATCTCGGACTGATCTCCGGCACCAGCGCAGACGGCATCGATGCCGCGCTCGTGCGCTTCGAACCGCGTGTCGAAGTGATCGGCGCATGCACGACGCCTTATCCCGAAGCGCTGCGCGCGCGGATTCTCGCGCTCGCCTCGAGACGCGCCGCGATCGATCTCGACGACTACGGCACGCTCGATGTCGCAATCGGCGCCTGCTTCGCGGACGCCGCGCTCGCGCTGTTGCGTGACAGCCGCATCGATCGCGGCGACGTCGCCGCGATCGGCTCGCACGGCCAGACGGTCCGGCATCGTCCCGACGGCCCGCATCCGTTCACGCTGCAGATCGGCGACCCCAGCGTCATCGCCGAGCGCACGCGGATCGCGACTGTCGCCGATTTTCGCCGCGCCGACGTCGCAGCCGGCGGCCAGGGCGCACCGCTGCTGCCCGCGTTGCACGCCGCGCTGTTCAGGGCGTCTGAGCGCACGCGCGTGATCCTCAACCTCGGCGGCATCGCGAACATCACGGTCCTCGCGCCCGGCCGCGACGTGCTCGGTTTCGATACCGGCCCTGCGAATTGCCTGCTCGACGCGTGGGCGCTGCGCCATCTCGGCACGCCGCGCGATGAAGGCGGCGCATGGGCGAAGAGCGGTCGCGTCGATCGCGATCTGCTCGTGGCGCTGTCTTCCGATCCGTACTTCGCCGCGCCGCCGCCGAAGAGCACGGGCCGCGAGCATTTCAATCTCGACTGGCTGGATGCGCGTCTCCCCGCGAAAGCCGATCCCAAGAACGTGCAATCGACGTTGCTCGCGCTCAGCGCAAACAGCATTGCGCAAGCGATTCGCATCGCCGCACCCGATGTGCGCGAGGTATTCGCGTGCGGAGGCGGCGCGCACAATTCCGCGTTGATGGACGCGCTGCGCGCGCAGCTCGCACCGGCGACGCTGCAAGAGACTTCGGCGCTCGGGC
>DAISJF010000225.1:0-4293 GCA_036821625.1 Rhodanobacteraceae bacterium | reverse complement strand
CGAGCGGGCGCGAGCTCCTTGCCTCGTTGCGCGACGCCGCCTGGGAAATTCCGCTGCCGTCCGTCGTGCTCGGCGGCATCTATTCGGGCAAGCTCGCCGCGTCGGAAGCCGCGGCGGCAACGGCACTCTACGTGCTGATCGTCACGGTGCTGATCCGGCGCGAGATTCCGCTCACGAAGCTGCCGCGCGTCGCGCGCGAGGCGATGCTGCTGGTTGGCGCGATTCTCGTGATCCTCGGCTTTTCCCTCGCGCTCACCAACTGGCTGATCGACGCCGAGGTTCCGGAGCGCCTGTTCGCCGCGATCCAGGGCGGCATCTCCGGCAAGGGCATGTTCCTGCTCGTGCTGAACCTGTTCCTGCTCGTGTTCGGGATGCTGCTCGAAGGATTCCCGGCCATCATCATCCTGGTGCCGCTCGTGCTACCGGTCGCGATGCACTACGAAGTCGATCCCGTGCACCTCGGCATCGTGTTCCTGGCCAATCTGCAGCTCGGCATCTTCCTGCCGCCCGTCGGCATGAATCTGTTCATCGCGAGCATGCGCTTCGGCCAGCCGGTGACAAAACTCGTGCGCGCGAGCGTGCCGTTCTTCCTGATCCTGCTCGCCGCGGTGCTCGTGATCACGTACTGGCCGGAGCTTTCGCTCGCACTCGTGCGCTAGCGCTCGTCAGGCGACCCGGCTTGGTCAAGGCTCGTCAGGCGCACCCGACGAGGCGGGTGATGGGACAGGCTTCCGGTCACGGTGCACGTCGATCCATGCCGCCACGTCAGCCGCGTCCGGCGGCGGATCCGAAAGCCAGCCGCTGGCGTCGCCGTCGACGTGATATCCGGCGACATTCTCGTCTCCCCAGTAAACATCGACGCGATCGCGGTCGTCGCCGCGCACATGGATGACGTACTCCGCCGGTTTCGGATCACGGCGCAGGAAATGGCCGGTGAATGCCGACGTGCACGACTCGACCCCGGCGAGATCCGCTATCGACGGCGCGATGTCGGTCTGCTGGAACGGCGCGTCGACGACGGCCGGCATGTCGACCGCGCCGGCGACGACCAGAGGTATGCGCGCGAACGCGCGTTCGCCGTAGCGGCGATATTCCTCTTCGTGCAACGGCGTCATCGTGCGGTGGTCGCCGGATATCATGAGGACGCCGTGATCGAGGAATCCGCGCTGTTTGAGCGCGCGATAGAAACGCGCAATCTGGGCGTCGACATATTTGAATGCGTTTTCGGGATCGATCTTGCCCGAGCGCGGATCGATGTACGGCGGGTGCGTGCTGACGGTGAGCAGCGCCGCAACGAACGGTTGCTTGTCGTCGCCGCGCTTGTCCAGCCAGTCGAGAAAGCCGTCGTAGAGCGCCGCATCCTCGGCTGCGCCGAATTGCCAACGTTTCATGCCGCGATAAAACGCGTCGGTGCTGCTGCCGATGTGATCGAAACCCAGGTGCGTCAGCCACGTGCCGAGATCGAGGAACGACACGTCGCCGGGCGTGAAGAAATCCGCCTCGCGGCCGGCCTGGTGCGCAACTTCCGGCAGCGTGCCTCGCGCGTCGGCGTAGTCCCCGAAGCCGAACAACAGCTTTCCGGCCGGCGCCAGCGGCGGCTGCGCCGCGATCACGGAAATCTCCGCCGTGCTGGTCGTGAATCCGTTCGCGTAGAAATGGGTGAAGTAATGGTTTTCGCGCGCGATCGCGTCGAGCTCGGGCGTCCAGTCGAACGAGCTGCCGAGCAGGCGGCTGTGCCAGGCCGACAGCGATTCGACCAGCAGCACGATCACGCTGCCGTCGAACGCATCGGAGCGCTTGCACTCCTTCGAGAGCGCTTCGACGCGACGGCGCTGCTCGGCGATGAACGGGGCCGAGAACGTCTTCATCCGGCCCTGCGGAAGATTCGCCTCGACGAAGTTGTAGGTGAAGATCTGGTTGACGTAGCGGACGGGGCGCGACAGCGCGAACGCGGAGAACGCCAGCGCGGCGAGGGCACCGACCGTGAAGACGCGCGCGATTGCGACGTTTCGGCGCGTCGTTGTGCAGAGGCCCAGCACGACACCGATCACGAGTAGGGCAAACAGCAATTTCCCGATGCTCTGCGACGACGCAAACGCGGCACGAACCACGCTGAAGTCCGCGTCGACGTGCCGGCTGAAGCGCAGCACGTCGCCGAAATGCAGGCGACTCGACAGCAGCGAATCGAGCGCGATGTCGGCCGCGAACACGAGCAGGATCAGGCCGGCGAAGAGGCGCAGCGTGAAGGCAAGAATGCGCCACCGCGTCAGGCTCGCGAGCGCGAGCGCAGCGAGCAGGACCGCGAACAGCCAGGCGTCGTGACCGAACGTCGGCAGCCAGAAGCAGTCATGGCAGCTCGTGTAGTTTCCGGCGCCGTCGGCGACGCGCCATGCGCGCACGACCGATAGCGCAACGAAGAGGACGGGTGCGAGCACCAGCGCGGCAAGGGCGATCGAGCCGGCGCGGCGGCGAGGTCGTGAATTCATCGGGCGCGGCGGTCGGACAAGGCGCGCAGTGTAACGGCAAACCGCGGGGTGCAAGGATCGCGAAGCGGTGCGCGGATCCGGGACACGCGATCGCTGCTTGAACCCGGCGCCTTCGACCGCATTTGATGGCGCCACCGACGCTGCCCGGTGGCGAGCCGGGCGTCATGCCTGTAGAATAGGTCATGCGCATCCTCTCCGAAGCACTGACTTTCGACGACGTCTCGCTCGTTCCGGCGTTTTCGGACATCCTGCCGCGCGACGTCGATCTCGGCACCCGCCTCACCCGGACCATCCGCCTCAATCTGCCGATCATCTCGGCGGCGATGGACACGGTCACCGAAGCGCGCCTAGCCATCACGATGGCCCAGTCGGGCGGCATCGGCATCATCCACAAGAACATGACGATCGAGCGCCAGGCCGCCGAAGTGCGCCTGGTCAAGAAGTTCGAGTCCGGCGTGATCCGCGATCCGATCACGGTCGGGCCGCAGACATCGATCCGTGAAGTCATGCAGATCACGCGCGCGCACAACATCTCGGGCGTGCCGGTCGTCGACGGCGAGCAGCTGGTCGGCATCGTGACGAATCGCGACCTCCGCTTCGAGAAGAAGCCCGACGACCCGGTCAAGAACATCATGACGCGCAAGGACCGCCTGATCACGGTGAAGGAGGGCGCTTCCGAGGACGAAGTGCTCGCATTGCTGCACAAATACCGCATCGAGAAGATCCTCGTCGTCGACGATGCGTTTCGCCTGCGCGGCCTCATCACCGTCAAGGACATCCAGAAGGCGCGCGACAATCCGGATGCGTGCAAGGACGAGCGCGAGCGCCTGCGCGTCGGCGCGGCGGTCGGCGAGGGCGGCGCTACGCAGCAGCGCATCGCGTCGCTGATCGAGGCGGGCGTCGACGTGCTCGTCGTCGACACCGCGCACGGACACTCCAATGGCGTAATCGAACGCGTGCGCTGGGCGCGCCGCGCCTATCCGGGCATGCCGATCATCGCCGGCAACATCGTGACCGGAGACGCGGCGAAAGCGCTCGTCGACGCGGGTGCCGATGCGGTCAAAGTCGGCATCGGTCCCGGATCGATCTGCACGACGCGCGTCATTGCCGGCGTCGGCGTGCCGCAGATCTCGGCAGTCGGCATGGTGCGCGAAGCATTGAAGGACAGCGATATCGGCCTGATCGCCGACGGCGGTATCCGGTACTCGGGCGACATCGCCAAGGCGCTCGCGGCCGGCGCCGACTGCGTGATGATCGGCGGCATGTTCGCCGGCACCGAGGAGGCGCCCGGCGACGTCGAGCTGTATCAGGGCCGCTCGTACAAGAGCTATCGCGGCATGGGCTCGCTCGGCGCGATGCAGAAAGGTTCCAAGGACCGCTACTTCCAGGACGACGAAGGCGACGCGGACAAGCTCGTGCCCGAAGGCATCGAAGGTCGCGTGCCATACCGTGGACCGCTGCGCAACATCGTGCACCAGCTCGCCGGCGGCCTGCGGGCGGCGATGGGTTATGTGGGTTGCCGGTCGGTCGCGGACATGCACGCGAAGCCGCATTTTGTCCGCATCACGTCGGCGGGGGTGCGCGAATCGCACGTGCACGACGTGACCATCACGAAGGAAGCGCCGAACTACCGGCTTGATTGACCGGCCTGGTCTGCCCGGCTCTTGGGCTATGGATGCCGCTTGCGGGCGTGATTGCTTCGATGCCTGTTCTGTGAGATAGTAGGCAATATCACTACTTTATCTCGAGAGTATGGACCAGCCCATTTCCGCGGCCGATGCGAATCGGCGGTTCTCGCAGCTTCTCC
>DAISJF010000224.1:0-4297 GCA_036821625.1 Rhodanobacteraceae bacterium | reverse complement strand
ACGCGACCGCCGTGGCGACTTCCTCGGGCTCGCCGATGCGCCCCATCGGCGTGCGCTGCAGCACTTCGTCCAGGTAATCGGGATCGGCGAGCGGACCCGCAGTGCGCTGCGTGCGGATGTACCAAGGCGCCACCGCGTTGACGCGGATGCCGTCCTCGGCCCACTCGCACGCGAGATTGCGCGTGAGCTGCACGATCGCGGCTTTCGTCATTCCGTACGGCGAGCCGCTGCGCACATGGATCAGACCCGATACCGAAGCGATGTTCACGATCGCGGCATTGCCGTGCTCGGCGAGGTGCGTGTGCGCGAGACGGCTCATCTCGAACGCGCTCAGCACGTTCGTCTCGATCAGGTCGCGCACTTCGTCGGCGGTGTAGTCGAGCGTCGGCTTGGTCACGTTGACGCCGACGTTGTTGATCAGCAGTGAGAGCTCGACGTCGAGATCGGCAATCCAGTCGAATACTTCGAGCCGCTGCTCGGTCTCGGCCACGTCGGCCGCGAACGTGAAGAATTCGCGCTCGCCGAACTCCTCTGCGAGCTCGCCCTGCGCATGTTCGAGTGCCGCTTCGTCGCGCGCGACGAGCAGGACGTCGGCGCCGAGCGCGGCGAGCTCGCGCGCGCAGGCATAACCGATCCCCTTGCTCGCGCCGCTGACCAGCGCGACCTGGCCGTCCAGCCGCCAACGTGACGGATTCATCCGCTTCTAGCCGATAACGTGGTCGCGCGCCGCGCGACGATCACTCCCCGTCGCCCGCCTTGCGGGAGAGGGCACGGGGTGAGGGCCGGCCCGCGACGGCGCTGTAAGAGAACGATGCATAAGTGTGCTCCCGTCGCTTGCCCGGCCACGATGACCGGAGCAGACTTTAGCCGAACCCACTGCTTGAGGTGCACCGTGCTGCGCGTGCTTTTTCTGCTGACGAGCCTGTCCGCCCTCGCCGCGTGCTCGTCGGGGTCTTCCGACGATGCCAAGGCGGCCAAGCCTGCCGCGCAGGCGCAGGCGGCGCCGGCACAGAAAACCGTGCTCGACCCGCAGCTCCGGGCGTTGCAAAAAGCCAAGGACGTGCAGAAGACTGTCGACGATCAAGCCAAGTCGACGGACAAGGCGATCGACGACAGCGGCGGGTGACGAGCGAGATGAATCGAACGCGCCCGAGGATGCTGCGGCGCGTCTTTCCGCCGCGACGGCGCAGGGACTAGGCTCGCGCGTCGCTCGCCGACGCGTCGCAGCCAGGAGGCTCGGGTGCAGCCCACCGATATACGCGATCCCGCCTACTTCCACAAAGTCGTCGATTGCCAATGGGCCTGTCCGGCCCACACCCCGGTCCCCGAATACATTCGTCTGATCGCCGCCGGCCGCTACTCCGACGCGTATCTGGTCAACTGGAAATCGAACGTCTTCCCCGGGATTCTCGGGCGAACCTGCGATCGTCCGTGCGAGCCCGCTTGCCGGCGCGGCCGCGTCGAGGCGAACAACAACGACGCGAAGCCCGAGCCGGTCGCGATCTGCCGGCTGAAGCGCGTCTGCGCCGATCTCAAGGACGATATCCGCGAGCGCCTGCCGCAGCCCGCGGAACAGAAGAACGGAAAGCGCATTGCGTGCATCGGTGCGGGTCCGGCTTCGCTGACCGTCGCGCGCGATCTCGCGCCGCTCGGCTACGAGGTCACGGTATTCGAAGCCGATGCGAAAGCAGGCGGCTTCATGCGCACGCAGGTGCCGCGCTTTCGCCTGCCCGAGGAAGTCATCGACGAGGAGACCGGCTACATCCTCGATCTCGGCGTCGAATTCGTCGGCGGCCGTCGCATCGATTCGATGAAGGCGATGCTGGCCGAGAGCTATGACGCCGTGTTCGTCGGCTGCGGCGCGCCGCGCGGGCGCGATCTCGATCTGCCGGGACGTCGCGAAGCGGCGGCACACGTTCATATCGGCATCGACTGGCTGGCATCGGTGTATTTCGGCCATGTCGAAAAAGTCGGCAAGCGCGTCATCGTGCTCGGCGGCGGCAACACCGCGATGGATTGCTGCCGTTCGGCGCGGCGCATCGGCGGAGACGACGTCAAAGTCATCGTGCGCTCGGGCTTCGAGGAGATGAAAGCCTCGCCGTGGGAAAAGGAGGACGCGATGCACGAAGGCATCCCGATCCTCAACTATCTCGTGCCGAAGGAGTTCGTGCACGAGAACGGAAGGCTCACCGGCATGGTGTTCGAGAAGGTCGGCGCGATCTACGACGACAAGGGCCGCCGCAAGCTCGTGCCGACCGGCGAGCCCGACCAGCGTTTCGAATGCGATGAAGTGCTGATCGCGGTCGGTCAGGAAAATGCGTTCCCATGGATCGAGCGCGATATCGGCATCGCGTTCGACGGCGAATGGGACATGCCGATCGTCGACAAGGTCACGATGCAGTGCTCGCTGCCGCACGTACTGTTCGGCGGCGATGCGGCGTTCGGTCCGAAGAACATCATCTGGGCCGTCGCGCACGGCCACGAGGCGGCGGTCACGATCGACAAGCTGCTCCGCGGCGAGGACGTGCATGATCGTCCGATGCCGGCGGTCGAGGTGATCTCGCAGAAGATGGGCATCCACGAGTGGAGCTACGACAACGATATTTCGCCGGACCTGCGCTACAAGGTGCCGTGGGCCGATTCGTCGAAGACGCTGAAGAGCATCAAGCTCGAAGTCGAGCTCGGCTTCGACGCCGAGACGGCCTGGAAAGAAACGCAGCGTTGCCTCAACTGCGATGTCGAGACCGTGTTCACGCAGAATCTCTGCATCGAATGCGACGCCTGCGTCGACATCTGCCCGATGGATTGCATCACCTTCACGCGCAACGGCGACGAAGCAGACTTGCGCACGCGGTTGTCCGCGCAGGCGCCGAACGCGACGCAGGATCTCTACGTATCGGGCGAGCTCAAGACGGGTCGCGTGATGGTCAAGGACGAGGACGTGTGCCTGCACTGCGGACTCTGCGCCGAACGCTGCCCGACCGGCGCCTGGGACATGCAGAAGTTCCTGCTCGATATGACGCATGCGGGGCCGGGATGTCGGAATGCGCCCTCGAGGAAAGTGGCGTGAGCGTTTTTCCGACCTGCCCTCACCCCAACCCTCTCCCGCGAGCGGGAGAGGGGGTACAGCACACGACCGTGGAAGCCCGCTTCCCCTCTCCCGCCGGGAGAGGGAGGCGCGAAACGCAGGGTGAGGACAGGGGCGGAGTGAAGCGCTTGCGCCCACGCCGGCCCTCACCCCAACCCTCTCCCGCCAGCGGGAGACGGGGAAAAGCCGCATGAAACCCATAGCCGCCATCAACGACTTCGTCGTCAAGTTCGCCAACGTCAACGGCTCTGGCTCGGCGTCGGCCAATGAGCTGTTCGCGAAAGCGATCCTGCGCATGGGCGTGCCGGTCAGCCCGCGCAACATCTTTCCGTCGAACATCCAGGGCCTGCCGACCTGGTACGAAGTGCGCGTCAGCGAAAAAAGCCATCTCGGTCGCCGCGGCGGCGTCGATCTGATGGTCGCGATGAATCCGCAGACCTGGGATGCCGATCTCAAGGAAATGGAGCCGGGCGGATACCTGTTCTACGATTCGACCAAGCCGCTGCCGAAGTCGAAGTTCCGCGACGACGTGCATCCGATCGGCGTGCCGCTGACCGAGATCTGCAACAGGACCTACACGGACGCGCGGCAGCGGCAGCTGTTCAAGAACATCATGTACATCGGCGCGCTGTCGGCGCTGCTCGACATCGATCTCGCTGTGATCGAAAAGCTGCTCGGCGAGCAGTACAAGGGCAAGGAGCGGCTGCTCGACGCGAACAGGCAGGCGCTGCATCTCGGTCGCGACTACGTCGTGCAGAATCTCGCGCATCCGCTCGGCATCAAGGTGCGCCACGCCGAAGCGGTCGGCGACCGCATCTTCGTCGACGGCAACGTCGCGGCCGCGCTCGGCTGCGTATACGGCGGCGCGACCGTCTGCGCCTGGTATCCGATCACGCCGTCGTCGTCGCTGGCCGAGGCGTTCCAGAAGTATTGCCAGAAACTCCGCGTCGATCCCGATACGGGCAAGCACCGCTACGCGATCGTGCAGGCCGAGGACGAGATCGCGTCGATCGGCATGATCGTCGGCGCGGGCTGGAACGGCGCGCGCGCGTTCACGACAACGTCGGGGCCCGGCATTTCGCTGATGACCGAGCTCATCGGTCTCGCCTACTTCGCCGAGATCCCGATCACGATCATCGACGTGCAGCGCGGCGGGCCGTCGACCGGCATGCCGACGCGCACGCAGCAGGCCGATATCCTAGCCTGCGC
>DAISJF010000223.1:0-4298 GCA_036821625.1 Rhodanobacteraceae bacterium | reverse complement strand
CGTGCTTGATTCCGGCTCGACCGACGCGACGCTGGAAATCGCTGCGCGCCATCGCGCACGCATCGCGACGCATCCGTTCGACGACTACGGCCCGCAGAAACAACGCGCGATCGATGCGGCGAGCCACGACTGGATCCTGAACCTCGACGCCGACGAAGTGCTCTCGCCCGGCACGCGCGAAATCATCGAGGAAGCCCTCGTCTCGCCCGACGTCGCCGGATTTCGCCTGCCGCGGCGCGAGCGGATGTTCTGGTCGGTGCAGCACCGCCGATCGAGGCGCAACGGGCATCTCAGACTCTTCGATCGGCGCCGCGCGCGCATGAACAACGTGCCCGTGCATGCGGCGGTCGAGGTCGACGGACCCGTGCGCACGCTAGAGGATGCGGATTTCGTCAACGACGGCGACGCCGACATCGCCGCGCGCGTCGACAAGATCAATCGCTATTCGAGCGGCATGGTCGCGCACAAGGTCGCGCGCGGGCAGCGCTTCGTCGGTGCGCGCATGGTCGTCTATCCGCCGCTGTTTTTCCTGCGCCAGTATTTGCTGAAGCGCTATTTCCTGAGCGGATGGGCCGGCTTCGTGAGCTCCGTGACCGGCGCGTTCTACGTGTTCCTCAAGTACGCCAAGCTGTACGAGGCGAGACGCAAGCAGCGCGACGCGTGATCGAACCCGATCACTCCGGCGGCTTCGCGCCGCGCAGCAGGCTCAGCGCGAGCACCGCGATCAGGACGGCGCCGCCGACGAGGATCGCCCACAGGAGCCATCGCCGCCACGGCACCGGCGGCGGCGCGGCATGCAGTGCGGCATCGCCGGCGCTCGCTTCGGCGCGGCCGAGCGCAGCGATCGGCGGTTGCCAATCCTTGCCGAGCTTCGCGCGGATGCTCGCGAGCGCGAGCTCGACGGGATACTCGGCATGGCGCGCCTGCACGCTGCCGACCGCAAGCACGAACGGGCCATTCCCTTCGGCCAGGAACACGAGACTGTCAGGACGATAGCCGAGCGACAGTCGCGGCGGCTCCGCGATCGTCGTCGCTGATTCGATGCGAAAGTCCTGCACGCGCGATCCGGCGCGGAGGTCCAGATCGCCGTTGCGCAGCGTTTCGTCGCCCTGGCGCAGGCGAAACGCCGTGAGGCCGCCGAGCCGCGCCCACGGCGCGGCAGGCGCCTGCGGAATGTGCGCGAACAGCGAGATCGGCGCCAGCGCGTTGTCGCTGGCGAGCTCGATGCGCGCGGCTTCGACCGGCAGCGGCGCGGGGAGCGTGTATTCGAAGCGCGCGATGCCGGCCGGAGGTCTGTCGTCGGACGAAGCAGGCTTCGACGCCGCGTCGATCCAGATCCGCGCCGGCGCGGCCTGCCCGCGTTCGACCGAGCGCGCCTCTACCGCGAGGCCGCCCAGCGCCGCACCGTCATCGAGCCGGCGCAGGCGCAGATATTTCGCGCGCGTGCCGGCCAGCGCGATGTCGTGCCGTTCGAGTCGCGCGCCCTGCTGCTCGAGCTTCAGCAGCGTTGCGTTGCCGACGCTCCGCCATGTTTGCAGATCGTCGCCGGCATCGACGGCAAATCGCGCCACGACGCCCGACGCCGGTTCGCGCCAGGTCAGGTAGAGACTGTCGATCGCGTGATCGAACGCGCTCGCGTCGACCAGCCAGTCGCGCGTCGCGGTCGTGGCCGGCGTCTGTTCGCCCGCATCGATGCGGCGCAATCGCCCGTCCGCGTCGCGATCGATGACGAGGCGAAGATCGCTCGCGTTTGCCGCCTTCGTCGAAGCGGGCAGCTCGAGAACGGGCAGCGCTGCGCTGTTCTCGCTCGCGGTCGCGGTGGGCCCGACCGCGATCCGCGCGAACGGCACCGGATGCTGGTCCGCGTTGAAGATTTCGATGTCGCGCAGCTCCGCGTCCTGCACCCAGCGATAGACGTCGGGACCGAGATCGACGCGCCATGCGCTGTTGTCGCCCGAAGGCGCCGCCGCCGTTTCGATCGGAAACACGTACGCGTAATCGGACGGCGCGCTCGCCGCCGCATTCGTGAGCACGCCGAAAAAAATCGCGCACAAAGGCAAGCGCGTCATGCGCGTTCTCCTTCCGTGCCGGCGCGCGCGCTCGCGGCACGCGGCGGCGCCGGTGCGAAATAGCCGATCACCGTGCAGAGGAGGCCGTAGGCGATGAACGATGCGATGCCGAACACGCTGCCGAGATGCGTGCGGTCGATCAGCAGCAGTTTGGCCAGCACGATTCCCATCAGCACCGCGCCGGCGAGCCACAACGGCCGGCTGCCGCGCCGCGAGCCCTGCACCCAGCCGACCACGCCGAGCACGCTCCAGACCAGCGTGAGCGATGTCTGCGCGATCATCGATTCGCCGATGTGCTCGTCCCACGGCACGCCGGCGAGATGATGTACGCCGCGCAGCGTCGCCGCGGTAACGAACGCGAAGCCCATTGCGACGATCAGCGCGAGACGCCGTTTCGCGAGATCAGGAGGCGTCGACGGCGCCGCGAGCCAGCGCGCCGTGCACAGGAGAATCGCGATCTGCACGAGCTCGATCGGATTCAGCAATGGAACGAATGCGAGCGGCGTCGTGTCGCCGTCGTGCAGCAGCAGTGCGGCGAATGCGAAGATGCCGACGAATGCCTGCGAGCCCATCAAGTGAGCGCGCCAGCGCTCGAACCGCGCGGACAACGGCGGTGCGATCAACGCGGGCCGTCGCAGCGCGAGGACCCACGCACCGAGCAGCGGCAGCAGCGTCAGCGCATCGCGCCAGCCGATGGCGAGCGCCTGTTCCGCGGCCAGCTGACGCAACGCGAGCCCGAACGCAAGCGTCCACGTCCAGATCCAGCCGAGGTGCGCGATGCGCAGCGGGGCTTCGTCGCTGTCGCGCAGCTCGCGCAAGGTCTGGAACCCGAGCAGCGCGAAGGCGGCGAATGCCGCGAGTCCCCAACCGGCGAACGGCCGCGCGCCGACCTCGGCGAACAGAAAAACGAGCGCGACTCCGGCGGCCAACGCGCCCGCCGCCGTCCAGACGAGCGCGCCGCGTCGCACCCAGCGCCAGGCGCCGCCCGCGATACCCGCGGTCAACGCGGCGAATGCGAGCAGGGCGTGCGGATGCAGTCGCAACGGCACGAAGCGATCGATCTCGCGCCAGCCTGCGCCGAGCCACCAGGCCAGTCCCCAGAGATAGAGCAGCGTCGCGAACTGCGGGTTTGCACCGTGTTGCGCATGCAGCCATGCGCTGACGAGCGCGGCGACCGCGATCAGCACCGCGCTGATGCAGCCGCCGTTTGCGATCGCGATCGTGTCGGCGCTGCCGGCGCCGTCCATGACCGAGAACACGAACGCGCCGGCGGCGAGCGCCTGCAAGGCAAGGCCGGTCAGGCGCGGCAGCCGACGTTGCTGGCGGAAGCCGAGCCAAACCAGCGCCGCGCCCTCGAGCGCGAACGTGCACGCGGTCGAGCGCGCGGAAAGCGCGAGCGGCACCGCGAGCGTCGCGAAGCCGACCGCAAGCACCGCGAACGATTCGCCGAGCACGCGCGCGAGCTCGCGCCGGATCAGGAGCCACGCCAGCACTGCGTACACTGCGGCGAGCACCAGCGCGGAATAGGCGAGCGGCATCCGATCGCCGTCGAGCAGTGCGGCCTGCAGCGCAAACGCGATCAGCGGATTGCCGAACACGAGCGTGCCGTCGACGATGTCGCGTCGGTTCGGATCGATCTTGCGCGCGTAGAGAATCGGGATCGCGAGATAGATCGCAAAGAATACGACCAGGAACGGCTCGGTGCTGTCGAACAGCGCGGGCTCGTAGCGCAGCACGCCCCATGCCGTTCCGATCACGTAGGTGAACGCGAAGCCGAGCAGATTCAGCGCGCGCCACGGCTTCTGCCACGCGATCGCAAAGATCGCGAGATTCAGGATCGCATAGTACGAGAACAGCACGACATGATTGCCGCTGCCCGTCGAGATCAGGATCGGCGCGGCGAAGCCGGCGATGATGCCGAGCACCGCGAGCGCACGCGCGTCCTGCAGAACGGCCAGCACGCCGGTGCCGGCGACCAGCAGCACCATGAGCGCGAACGCGGGACCCGCGGGAAGCAGTTGATACAATCGGAACGCCGCGAACACGGTCATCAGCAGCACGCCGATCGCGCCGCCCTGCAGGCTGAGGCCGAACGCACGACGCCGGCCGCGCTCGCGCCACCCGAACAGCAGCGCGACGATCGCGGCTACCGCGACCGCGGCGAGACGGAATTCGATCGGCACGTGCAGCCATCCCTGGTCCGACGCGTACTTGAGCAACGCAGCGACG
>DAISJF010000222.1:0-4320 GCA_036821625.1 Rhodanobacteraceae bacterium | reverse complement strand
CCCGCTTGCGGGAGAGGCCGCGCCGAAGGCGCGGGTGAGGGTGATGCCTCTCATGGAGCTCGATGGGGCGTTGAGCCGGTCTGCCCTCACCCTAACCCTCTCCCGCAAGCGGGAGAGGGGAAAGGGCATGCCAGCAGTGGAAGGATTGCATCAGCGACTTTCCGCAAGGTACGTATACGCCGTCAATCCTGCCTCGAGCGTCGCTTCTATCCGCTGCGCTTCCTCGCCGCCGATGCCCGCGCTACGAATCTTGTCGCGATACGCGGCGCGCAGCGCGGCGAGATCGTAGCCGACGTAATCGAGCATCACGTCCGCGCTGTCGCCGCGCTTGACGTGCGCGAATTCGTGGCCGCCGCCCGCCGTGACGCGAACGTTGACCGCGTCCGTGTCGCCGAACAGGTTGTGGATGTCGCCGAGCGTTTCCTGATACGCGCCGACCAGGAAGATGCCGAGCCGATACGGTTCGCCTTCGCGCAGCGCGTGCAGCGGCAGGCTCACGTCGACGCCGTCCGAGTCGACGTACCGGTCGATGCGTCCGTCGGAATCGCAGGTCAGATCGGCGATCACGCCGCGCCGGTCGGGCGCGCGATCGAGCCCGGCAATCGGCACGATCGGAAACACCTGATCAATCGCCCACACGTCCGGCACCGACTCGAACACCGAGAAATTCACGAAGTACTTGTCGACGAGCTTCTGGTTCAGCTCGTCCAGCACCTGCCGGTGCGGCGGCTCGTCGGGTTTGAGGCGCGGCCGCACCGCGTTGAGGATCGCGTAGTAGAAATCGTCCAGGCGCGCGCGATCGTCGAGGCCGAGCTGGCCGAGCGCATACAGCGAATGCCCTTCGCTGAGCCGGTACTGCGCTTCGTGGTAGAGCTCGGTCGGAGGACGCGCGTCGATCTCGTCGTGGATTTCGCGAAGGTGGCGCAGTACGAGCGGCTCGTCCTCGCGCAGCCGCGGAATCCTGCCGCGCGGCGCCTCCTCGACTTCCGTGACATTGACCACGAGCACGGCGTGGTGCGCGGTCAGTGCGCGACCCGATTCGGTCAGCACGCGCGGCGGCTTTACGCCGTACTGCTCGACCGCTTCGGCGAGCGGCTGCACGATCGTCGATGCGTATTGCTCGAGGCCGTAGTTGATCGAGCAGTCCGAGCGCGAGCGCGTGCCTTCGTAGTCGATGCCGAGGCCGCCGCCGACGTCGACGTATTCGATTGAGATGCCGGATTCTGCGAGCTGCACGACGTAGCGCACCGCCTCGCGCATGCCGCCGGCGATATCGCGCACGTTCGACATCTGCGAGCCCATGTGGAAGTGCAGGAGCTTGAGCACGTGCGAGAGATTTGCCCGCTTCAGGCCGTCGAGCAGATCGAGCAGCTGCCGCGGCGTCAGGCCGAACTTGCCCTTGTCGCCGCCGGTGTTCTGCCATTTGCCGGCGCCGAGGCTGGCCAGGCGCATGCGCACGCCGAGCAGCGGCTCGACACCGAGCTCGCGCGCCTCTCCGATCACGTGCGCGAGCTCGGACGGCTTCTCGATCACGATATAGATCTCGAGCCCGAGCTTGCGTCCGATCAGCGCGAGGCGCACGTACTCGCGATCCTTGTAGCCGTTGCAGATCACGATGCTGCCCGGCTTCGCCAGCGCGAGCACGGCCATGAGCTCGGGCTTGGAGCCCGCTTCGAGGCCGAAGCCCTCGCCGCCGTTCGCGGCGAGCTCGCCCGCGACGCCCTTCTGCTGGTTCACCTTGATCGGATAGATCGCGGTGTAGCCGCCGGGGTAATCCCATTCGCGCATCGCCTTCGCGAATGCGGCCTGAAGCCGCGCGAGCCGATCGCGCAGGATGTCGCTGAAGCGGACCAGCAGCGGCAGGCGCAGGCCCTGCGACTGTGCGGCCGCGACGACCGCGGGCAGCGCGATCTCGGGACCGTCCTCGCGCCGCGGCCGCACGCGCAGCGTGCCGTCTTCGCCGATGTCGAAATAGCCTTCGGCCCAGTTCGCGACCGACCAGGTGCGGCGCGCGTCGGCGATGCTCCAGCGCTGTTGAGTCACGTCGTGGTTCGGCCGTGCGGTGAGGGGCGCGTATTGTAACGGGCCGCGTTGCGCTTGCATGTCCGCGTCAGGCGGAATCGGTACAATCCGCGCCCGCCCGTTTCCGCCGCAGGATGCCGCGATGAGCACCGCCCAGAATGCCACCTCGCACGAATGGTTCACCGAGCGGCACGAACATTCGGGCTCGTCGATCGGCTTTCGCGTGAAGGCGCGCCTGCACGCCGAGAAGACGCCCTACCAGACGATCGAGATCTACGACTCGACCGACTGGGGCAAGCTCATGGTCATCGACGGCTGCATGATGGTGACCACGCGCGACAATTTCCTCTATCACGAGATGATGACGCACCCGGCGCTGTTCACGCACGCGCGCGCCAAGCGCGTCGTCATCATCGGCGGCGGCGACTGCGGCACGCTGCGCGAAGTCCTCAAGCACGACGAGGTCGAGAAAGCGACGCAGGTCGAGATCGACGAGCGCGTGACGCGGCTGGCCGAGAAGTATTTCCCCGAGCTTTGCGAGTCGAACGGCGATCCGCGCGCCGAGCTCCTGTTCATCGACGGCATCCAATACATGAAAGACGCGGAGCCCGAATCGATCGACCTCGTCATCGTCGATTCGACCGATCCGGTCGGTCCGGCCGAAGGGCTGTTCAACGCGGATTTCTACGGCAGCTGCTGCAAGGCGCTGCGCCCGAGCGGCATTCTCGTGCAGCAGTCGGAATCGCCGCTCGCGCATCTGGATCTCATCAAGTCGATGCGCACCGCGATGCGCATGGCGGATTTCCAGTCCGTGCGCACGCTGACATTCCCGCAGCCGTGCTATCCGACCGGCTGGTGGAGCTGCACGATGGCGCGCAAGGGCGCCGACCTCGAGGATTTCCGCGAGCGCGGCGCGCAGACGAAACAGTTCGAGACGCGCTACTACAACGCCGAGATCCACAAGGCGGCGCTGTCGTCGCCCGAGTTCATGCGCGAAGTGCTCGGCGACTAGCCCGAACCGCGAAAGCACGGCCCTTTTCGCACGCCAACACTCCCCTCTCCCGCTTGCGGGAGAGGGTCAGGGTGAGGGAAGCCCTTGGTTCGCCCTCAAAGCGTGCTCTTGAAACGCGGCACTCCGAACTTCCCTCACCCGCTCTTTCGGGCGGCCTCTCCCGCAAGCGGGAGAGGCGACGACCTGCCGCTTCCTTTACAAGTCACCGCGAGCGCCCGTGATTCTGTCTTCGGCGCGCCGGCGTGTCGTCGTATGCTTGCGCCCTCTTGCCCGGAGCCCGCCATGCGCCGCATCGCGATTGCCGTCTGCATCGCACTCATCAGCTTCGCTGCAAACGCCGGCGACCGCATCACCGGCAGGGATTTCGCGACACGCTCCGAAGTCATCGCGCAGCACGGCATGGTCGCAACTTCTCATCCGCTCGCGACGCAGGCCGGTCTCGACATCCTCAGGAAAGGCGGCAACGCGATCGACGCCGCGATCGCGGCGAACGCCACGCTCGGCCTCATGGAGCCCGTCTCGAACGGCGTCGGCGGCGATCTCTTCGCGATTGTCTGGGACGCGAAGACGAAAAAGCTCTATGGCTACAACGGTTCGGGCCGCTCGCCGAAATCGCTCTCTCTGAAGTGGTTCCAGGAAAACGGCTACAAGGAGATCCCGGCATGGGGCCCGCTGCCGGTCAGCGTGCCGGGCTGCGTGGACGGCTGGTTCGCGCTGCACGACCGCTTCGGCAAGCTCACGATGAAGGACGATCTCGCGCCCGCGATCCAGTACGCGCGCGAAGGTTTTCCGCTGACGGAGCTCATCGCTTTCTACTGGAAACTCTCGGTCGAGCGGCTTTCGAAGTATCCGGGCTTCAAGGAACAGATGACCATCGACGGCCGCGCGCCGGAAAAAGGCGAGATCTGGAAGAACCCGAATCTCGCGAAGACGCTCGAGACGATCGCGAACGGCGGCCGCGATGCATTCTACAAGGGCAAGATCGCGCACACGATCGGCGACTACATGAAGGCCAACGGCGGGTTCCTCTCCTACGAGGACATGGCGAGCCACAAAGGCAACTGGGTCGAGCCGGTCTCGACCACGTATCGCGGCTACCAGGTCTGGGAACTTCCGCCGAATGGCCAGGGCATCGCGACGCTGCAGATGCTCAACATCCTCGAAGGCTACGATTTCTCGAAGATCCCGTTCGGCAGCACCGAGCATGTGCACCTCTTCGTCGAGGCGAAGAAGCTCGCATACGAGGACCGCGCGAAGTTCTACGCCGACCCCGATTTCTCGAAGAC
>DAISJF010000221.1:0-4328 GCA_036821625.1 Rhodanobacteraceae bacterium | reverse complement strand
GCGCGCTCAATCCCGCAGGCGCGGTGCCGGTGCTCGCCGAAGGCGACTGGGTGCTGACCCAGAACTCGGCGATCCTCAACTACATCGCCGACAAGTTCCCGCAGGCGAAGCTCGGCGGCGACGGCACTCCGAAAGGCCGCGCCGAAGTGAACCGCTGGCTTGCCTTCATCAACTCGGACATGCACCCCGCCTTCAAGGCGTTCTTCGGCTCGGCGGCGTTCCTCGAGGATCCCGCGCTTATCGAAAAGGCGAAAGAGAACGCGCGCCAGGTGCTGCGCAAGATGTTCGAGCGCGTCGATGCGCAGCTCGCGGGCCGCGACTGGCTCACCGGCGACCGTTCGATCGCCGATCCCTATCTATTCGTGACACTGCGTTGGGCCAAGGCGCAAAACGTCGACCTCTCCGGCCTCGACAACCTCGCGCGATTCATGCAGCGCATGAACGAGGACGCGGGCGTGCGCAAGGCGCTCGCCGAGCAGGATGCCGCGTGACACCAACTCCCCTCTCCCGCTCGCGGGAGAGGGTCAGGGTGAGGGCGCTCCTGGCGAGGCGCTTCACTCCGTTTCCCCTCACCCGCGCCGTCCGGCGCGGCCTCTCCCGCGAGCGGGAGAGGCGAAAGTCAGCGCTTGTCGATCGGCACGAACTTGAGATCTTCGGGCCCGACGTAGTTCGCGCTCGGCCGGATGATCTTGCCGTCTTCGCGCTGCTCGATCACGTGCGCGCTCCAGCCCGACGTGCGCGAGATCACGAACAGCGGCGTGAACATCGCGGTCGGCACGTCCATCATGTGGTAGCTGACTGCGCTGAACCAGTCGAGATTCGGAAACATCTTCTTGATCGACCACATCGTCGATTCGAGCCGCTCGGCGATGTCGAACATCTTCATGTTCTTCCGCGCCGCGGAGAGCTCTCGCGCGACTTCCTTGATGACCTTGTTGCGCGGATCGCTGACCGTGTACACCGGATGGCCGAAGCCGATCACGACCTCCTTGCGCTCGACGCGCGCGCGGATGTCCGCCTCGGCCTCATCGGGCGTGTCGTAGCGGGCCTGGATTTCGAACGCGGCCTCGTTGGCGCCGCCGTGCTTCGGGCCGCGCAACGCACCGATCGCGCCCGTAATGCACGAGTAGATGTCGCTGCCGGTGCCGGCGATGACGCGCGCGGCGAACGTCGACGCGTTGAACTCGTGCTCGGCATAGAGGATCAGCGACGTATGCATTGAGCGCACCCAGAGCGGACTCGGCTTTTCGCCGTGCAGCAGGTGCAGGAAATGTCCGCCGATCGAATCATCGTCCGTCTCGACGTCGATGCGCTTGCCGTTGAACGCGTAGTGATACCAGTACAGCAGAATGGAGCCGAGGGAAGCCATCAGGCGATCGGCGATTTCGCGCGCGCCGGGCGCGTTGTGGTCGCCCTCCTCGGGAATCGCGCAGCCCAGCGCCGAAACGGCCGTGCGCATCACGTCCATCGGATGCGTGGACGACGGCAGCTCCTCGAGCACGCGCTTGACGGTCGTGGGCACGCCGCGCAACGACTTGAGCTTTGCCTTGTAATTTCCGAGCTCTGCGCGCGTCGGCAGCTTCTCGTGCACGAGCAGATACGCGATTTCCTCGAACTCGCAGGTCGTGGCGACATCGAGAATGTCGTAGCCGCGGTAGTGCAGATCATTGCCGGTGCGGCCGACCGTGCAGAGCGCCGTGTTTCCGGCGGCGACGCCGGACAGCGCGACGGACTTCTTGGCCTTCGGAAGGATCTGGACGTTGTCGCTCACTGTGCTCTCCGCTGATATCCGTCGACGCGCGCTATTGCGTCTTTTCTGAACGTTCGACCGCGTATTCTAATCCTCGAACGCCTCGCCCTGCGGCAGTGCACGGCATTCGGACACCGGCTCGACCTTCGGCGCGTTGCCGAAAATGGTGTCGCTGTACGACCAGCATTCACCGAGCGTCGAGCAGTAGCAGAGATCCGTTTTCATGCGCGCGAGTGCGGCGTCGCGGAATGCGCGATACACGCCTTCGTCCTCGAACGCGATGATCTGCGTGTGCTCGCCGGCCGACAGCACGTTGACGTGGATCGTGGACAGGAAGTACTTGCGGGGCTTCGGAATGCCGAGCGCGTCGAGCACGTGATCCCAGTCCGGTTGCGGTTTGCCGTCGATGCGAACGCGCGCCGAGTGCATGATCGCGGGGCCGACGCCCTTGTTGAACACGCTGAGCGAGCGCTCGGTGTCGTAGTTGGAAAGGATCAGATATGGCCAGACCTGCGCGCGAACCTGCTGCCGCTGCACGTAGGCCGTGTAGCCCGAGACGACGAGCGCGAGGAATCCGATCAGCGACGCGATGATCGCGGCGAGCGCATCCCTGTCCGGCGGCGGACGGCGCGCGTCGTCGTCTGGCCGCTCGCCCACCTACTCGTCCGCCTCGCCGCGCGCGAACAATGCGTCGAGCTTCTGCTCGTAGGCGTGATAGTCGAGGAAATCGTACAGCTCCTCGCGCGTCTGCATGCTGGGCACCACGGCTTTCTGCGTTCCATCGCGGCGCACGACTTCGTAGAAGTTCAGCGCGGCCTTGTTCATCGCGCGATAAGCCCCGCAGCAATAGAGCACGATGTCGACGCCGGCCGATTTCAGCTCATCCTTCGTGAAGAGCGGCGTCTTGCCGAACTCCGTGATGTTCGCGAGGATCGGGACCTTCACCGCTTCCTTGAACTCGCGGTATTGCGCGAGCGTGTAGATGGCTTCCGGGAAGATCATGTCCGCGCCGGCCTCCGCGCACGCAACCGCGCGCTCGATCGCCGGCCCGATCCCCTCGACTGCGATGGCATCCGTGCGCGCCATGATCACGAACGTCTCGTCGTCGCGTGCGTCGACGGCAGCCTTGATGCGATCGACCATTTCGTCCTTCGGCACGATCGCCTTGCCGGGCCGATGACCGCAGCGCTTGGCAGCGACCTGATCCTCGATGTGGATCGCACCGGCACCGGACTTGATCATCGAACGCACGGTGCGTGCGATGTTGAATGCACCGCCCCACCCGGTATCGACATCGACGAGCACCGGCAGGTCGCAGGCGTCGGTGATGCGGCGAAGGTCGGTGAGCACGTCTTCCATCGTGCTGATGCCGAGGTCGGGCTTGCCCAGCGAATTCGCCGCGACGCCGCCACCGGAGAGATACAACGCGCGGAAGCCGACGCGACGCGCCATCAGCGCGGCATAGGCCGTGATCGCGCCGACGACCTGCAGCGGGCGTTCTTCGACAACGGCGGCGCGAAAGCGCGCGCCTGCGGATCGGCTGTCGCCCATGCGACTCCCCGGGGAAAAGGCTATTTTAGCCGATGCTCGCAGTGACCTCAGCGGTCAACCCGTTTCGCCGGCGCGCGAGCTGCCGCTGTGTCGTCGTAAGGGCACGAATAAAAAGAAAGAATCCCGCGGACAGCGTATTGACGGCGATCCATGCGCTGATTCTGAAAGTCAGGGGCAAGCCCAGAGAATCGGGGATCGTGTACCAGCGGGGAGGACTCCCACGATATCCGGGTGGTTGAGGAGACCTGCCGGATATCCGCTGCCGCGGGAAAGCGAAGAGTCAGCTGAGCATTGCTCCCTATTCTTCTTGACCTCCCGCTCGACGTGCGAGCGGGAGGCGAGGCCGTTTTTTGAGTTTTTACAGTTGCTGACCGAAATTGCTACTGGCAAGCCTGCGACTGGGTCGCGCCGTCAAAGCCGTCCCGCAGAAGGATCTCATTCGCCGGCAGCACCTCGAAGATGACATCTTCGCTTGCACTCGCGCCTCCCGGAACGGTCGTTGCCGTGAGCGACGAGGTGTATGTGCCGGCCGTATCGAGCGTGCCTGAAAGCAACGAACCCATGATCGACAGTGAAGGCGGCGGGTTGGCTACGCCGTAGGACAGCGACTGCCCGGCAGGCGGCGTGAACAACAGGGAGAGGTCCAGGTTGACCGTGTTGCCCACGACATCGACTTGCTTCGCCAGTTGGCACGTCACCGCAGGCGCCTGGCCGTTGATCGTGACCGAAACGGTTGCAGCGGTGCACGCACCTTCGGTGTCGCAGGCCTCGTATTCGAAGCTGTCGACGCCCTGGGCGGGATCGTCGTTCACGTACGAGAACGTGCCGTCCGAATTCACGGTGACATGACCGTTCTGAGGCGCGCTGATCAGGTGCGCGACCAACGTGGTCGTCTCGCCCGGATCCGGGTCCATATCGTTCGCAAGGACGCTCGAGGCGCCGCCGACAAGAGTGTCGGCCGAGCCGTGCGGCGCCACGTCGATCGCATCGTCCATCGGAATCGGGGCCCGATCGAGCGCACCATTCT